>JAGBDG010000030.1 GCA_017937625.1 Muribaculaceae bacterium
AATTCGACGAGCGTCTTAAGGAACTCAGCTTCGTACTCCGTTTTTTCGTCAATCCATAGCAGGCGCGGATCCACCCAGCCGAGCTGTGCGCCGTAGAGCAGACACATCATGTTCTCGTAGCGGAAATCGCCGTTTCGCACGTCGGTGTAGGGGCTGTAAGTGAATGCCGTGGTCAGCACTCTGTCGGAGTATATGATAGGGTAGAGCGGTACAATCTTGCATGCCGGTGTGTGCGGAGTGTTGACGGTCAGCAATATGTCGAACACCGGGATGTAGCATTCGGCGTTTTCTTCGGAGAAGATGATGTTGCCGGGTTTCAGATGTTCGGCGCGCATCTCGTCGATTATGCTCTTATATTCCTTGTACCAGAATTCGCCGCCTCCTTTGGGGTGGCTGTGATTCTCGGCGTAGCAGGGATAAGGAGCGGCCGCGGCAATCTGGTCGATGTAGAGTCCGTTGGTGCCGAGACCGTTCTGTATGGAATCGGCGAGCTCAAGAAGTATGTTCCGCCAGATTGGCGACGACGGGCATGTGACGGAGTTCGGCACGAGCGACGTCGGATAAATTTCGGTGTAGAGCGCTCCGTCGGGTCGGCGGCATGATGCGGCGGCTCCGTTGCGAGCCTTGTAGCTGTCGGCACCCGGATCCCACAGGCGTCCGTTGATATACGGCATGACCTGACAGTTGCGTGAGCGAATCTGCTTGACGATGCTGGCGAATTCGGGTTTCGCCGGCAGATAGTCGGGATAATGCGAGTCGTATGCGTGGTTGTGCCAGAAATACCAGTGGAAGGCAATGTCGTCGCCGTAGTAGTCGATAGCCTTGTTGCACGCTACGACGGTTGTGTCGCCGAGATACTTGGCGCGGAGCCAAAGGTCTTTTTCGACGAGCCAGCGCGGAATGTCGCGGTCTTTGAGTTCTTTGCTGCCCCACGAAGTGCTGAGGGCGAAGGGACGGTACCATGCTCTTGCCGCATCTTCCCATCCGGCTGTCGTGAATGCCGTCTCTGTAGTCCAGGGCAGAGTGAAGGTGCCGTTCTTGTTCCATGCTCCTGAAACGACAGTCTTCGTGCTGAAAGCGCTGTTGCCCAGGCGTTCCGAGAGTGTCATCAGTTTTCCGCACGCCGAATAGTCGCGCGGCGAGTAGAAGAAGACACCGTCTTTATTGTGAAGCATCATCATCTGCATGGAAGCCGACCACGACGGGTAGTTCGCCTCGTAGACAGTATCGGCGCGAAGCTTGTATTCGTTGCCCCATCCGGCGGGAGTGATGACTTTCGCGTCGGATGGTGATGCCACTGCAACAGTGGGGAACAGAATCTCGGTGACTTCCCAGCCCTCAGGCAGGTTCGCCGATATGTTCCAGCGCATCAGCGGGGAATTGTCCGACAGCGAGACAGTCATCTCTACGGGATGCTGCTTGTTGTCGTAGACCAGACGGGTGTCCCAGCGGAAGCGGAGGACAGTAGCTGTATCGTTGCGCTCTGCTGTATATCCTTTGTAAAGTGCGGTCTTCGGACTGACCTGCGGAGTCTCACCCTGCGCGCCACGGTAGGTGATAGTCCACGGCTCGAGGTTGGCGCCGGGACGTACGAGGTTGGGCGAAGTGCCATTGGTCATTTCGAGAATGTCGAAAGCCTTGCCGTTGCTGAAAGTGGCTGAAGCTTTCCCGTTGGAAAGAGTAACGCTTCCGTCTGAGGACGTTACTTTCGATTGTGCGTTCGCATTGAGGGCAAACGAGGCTATGAGGCACACCGCTGCATTCCTCAGGCATATTCTTTTGATGTCGTCTTGTCGTTTTATCACGGTGGTGATTTTCGGTTTCGAAAGGTTTATAATAATTGCAAAATAATTTCGGCAGGATAATAAAACTTTTAATCCATAGTTTATTCTGATAGTTGTCCCTTGTATCGGAGCAATACCTCGGGGCATTTTAAGGTTTATAGGGCATCGAATTATATTTTGCCCAAAATTACGAAAAATTATTCAAAAGAGAGCGTTGATTTTAATATAAATTTATAGTTAATCCATAGCATTTAGAAGAATGAAATTAAACTTTATCGTAGCGGCGTTATGCCTCCTCGCTTCGGCAACAGGTTTTGCCGGATCTCCTGTCGAGACTCACGGACATCTAAAAGTTGAAGGGACCGCGCTTGCTGACGAACACGGCAACCCGGTGCAGCTCAAAGGTGTCAGCATGGGTTGGCATTGCCTCTGGCCCCGGTTCTACAATCAGAGCACTGTCGAGCGTCTCGCCAAGGACTGGGGCGCTCAGGTTGTCCGTTGTGCGGTCGGAGTAGACCTTACTGACATTAGCCTTGACAAACGTCCGTCGCTCGCTTATGCTGCCGTTGACAGTATCGTCGCAGGAGCAGTTGCAAACGGCATCTATGCCATTATCGATTTCCACAGCCACGCCAACAATCTCGCGCTGGCAAAAGATTTTTTCGGTAAAGTTACCCGTAAATACGGTCATCTTCCCAATCTTATCTATGAGATTTGGAATGAGCCTACGGAAGTCGAATGGGCTGAGACAAAAGCTTACGCTGAAGAACTTCTGCCGATAATCCGCAAGAACGCTCCGCATGCGGTCGTGATTGTGCCGACTCCACGTTGGGATCAGGACGTAGACAAGGCAGCCGTCGACCCGATAAAGACTGACAAGAACATTATGTACTCGATTCACTACTATGCCGCCACTCATACCGGTTGGCTCCGCGACCGCGCGCAGGCTGCTGTCGACAAAGGACTGCCTCTTTTCATGGCGGAATGCGCTGCTATGGAGCATACTGGCGACGGACCGATAGATCCTGAATCATGGAAAGAATGGATGAA
>JAGBDG010000287.1 GCA_017937625.1 Muribaculaceae bacterium
CATAACAGCCCCTAAGGAGATTGAAGTCCTCGGCCCCGACGCCGAGCGAATCACCATAGCATGGCGCACACCGGCGGCAGCTAACAAAGACATGCTTGCCGTAGAGATGCTTGACCGCATCTTCAACAACGGAAGCACAGGCATCTATGACCTCAACGTGGCACTGCCGCAGCTCATCCTCGGCGGCGGCTCCGGTCTCTACGGACTCTCCGACGCCGGCGCATACATTCTCCAGGGCTCGCCCAAGCAGGGACAGACCCTCGAGGAAGTCCGCGACATTCTCCTTGCCCAGATCGACAAGCTGCGCAAGGGCGAATTCTCCGACGAACTCGTCGAGGCTACCAAGGCAAACATGAAGCTTGAAATACAGCGCGGACTCGAGGACAACGAATCGCGCGCCGATTATTACGAAAGCGCGTTCATCAACGGCATCGACTGGGCTGACGAGGTGGCGAACCTCAAGAAGATGGACAACATCACCCGCGAGGACATCATTGCAGCCGCCAACAAATATCTCGGACCGCAGAACTACGTGGTCATCTACAAGCGCACCGGCACCGACCCCGCCGAACTCAAGCTCGCCAAGCCGGAGCTTACGCCTATCGAGATGAACCGCGACAAGACCTCCGATTTCCTCACCGCCGTACAGAACTCCGACGTCAAGCCCATCGAGCCAGTCTTTGTAGACTATTCCAAGGACATGAAGACTCTCAAGGTCAAGAACAACGTTCCGCTCTACTATGTGGAGAACCACACAAACGACATCTTCACTCTCGTCTTCCGCTACGAGACCGGCTCAGAACAGAACGAGCTTCTCGACTACGCTTCCGAGCTCATCAACCTCGTGGGAACAAAAGACATGACACCCGAACAGGTCCGCAACGAGTTCTACCGCCTCGCCTGCAGCTTCAGCATCGGCACCGGATCGAAAACTACGAACATCTACATCACCGGTCTTAACGAGAACTTCGAGAAAGCTCTCGCCCTCACCGAGAAGGTCATCGACGGCGCAGTGCTCGACAAGGCAACCTTCGACTCCTATATCGACCGCGTCGAGAAAGCCCGTCAGGACGGCAAGCTCAACCAGAGCGCCAACTTCGCACGCCTGAGAATGTACGTCAATTACGGTCCCAAGAACCCCGCTACCGACAATCGTTCCATAGCCGAGCTCCGCGCCCTCGACCCCGAGAAGGTCATGGCGTCGCTCAAGGAGCTCCGCAACTACGAGCAGGAAGTGATCTACTACGGCAAGACATCCGAAAAGCAGGTTGTAAAGGCTGTCGATAAGCTCCATCCCATCTCGAAGAAACTCATCCCCGCCGTCAAGGAGGACAAATACCCCCTCCTCGAGACTACCGAGACCGTATTCTACATCGCTCCATACGAGGCAAAACAACTCTACATGTCCGGCTACTCGAACCGTGGCGACAAGTTCGACAAGAACCTCGAGCCCGTCCGCACAATCTACAACGAGTACTTCGGCGGATCCATGAACGCCATAGTCTTCCAGGAGATGCGCG
>JAGBDG010000288.1 GCA_017937625.1 Muribaculaceae bacterium
AGGCAGGAAGTCGGACTCTATGACGGGAGCCGCCGTGGTCTTGAACGTGAGTTTATATGCTGGAGCGAACTTTCCGGTGCCGCGACCGACAACAGAGTTTGCGGGCACTGTAAGTTCATAATTGTTTCCTGAGTTAAGCGATACGTTGACCGTTAGGCTCTTGTCGGCGGCGCTTGCCGCTACTTTCGAGCCATTGAGGGTTATGTCGGCGTTCGAGTTGAGAACGACAGTCGTGCTGTATTCTATAGTAATCGAGCTGACAGACGCCTCTATCTCCGATCCTTCGGCAACGGAGCAGCTGACAACCTTGACGTCCTCTGTGGGCTTCGGCTCGTCGTCACTGCTGCCGCACGATGTGCCAAGACCGGCATAAAGTGCTGTACATGCAAGACATGCAAGTATTTTGTTGTAGATTTTCATGTTGGCTATGGTAATTTTTACCTTGGGAATTGTACCTTTTGGTTAGAGAGTACTTATGGTCCGAAGACCATAAGTACTTTTTTGTATTCGCTTTTGATTATTCGATGGTCACCTTGGTGAGAGTGAAGTTGGCGCCGGTGATTACCAGACCGCCGTTGCCGGCGAGATCGTCGACCGTAGCCTGGTCAAGAACCACTTCGAGCGGGCTTGCCGGAGTATCGTACTGGTCGGGAATCGAGCCGCCGATGTTGCCCCAGCTGTCGCCGTGGCGCAGCGATACGCAGAACCACGAGTCCGAAGCATCGGTCTGGCTGAGGTAGAGACGGAGAACCTGACCTGCCTTCACGCTTGCCCAGTCGTAGCCGCCCCAGGCGAGATCCTGGTTGCCGTTCCAGTTGCCGCTGTCCCATGAACCGGTCCAGATGGTTGTCTCGAGCGAGATTTCCCATTCGATGGCAATCTTGTTGATGGTGCAGTTCTTTCCCTGGATGATGATTGCGTTGCTCGAGCCTTCAGCAGTAGTCGAGAAGAACGCGAGGTCTTCGGCTGTGAGGGTGTATTCTATCTTGGTGGCGCCTGCCGCGGGCTCAAGGATTGTGCGCGGGCTCCAGTTTGCGTCGTTGAGCTGCAGTTGAGTGTCGTTGGAAGGCTCGATGTAGAACACGAGGTTCGCATTTTCAGGAACACCGTCGAGCTGAGCGTGAGTAATGTAGACGCGGGGGTCGGTCCAGTTGCCGAGAGTTATGGACTCGCTCAGAAGCACGCGTTCCTGATGGGTGGCGGGAGTTACGTCGTAGGTGTAGCTGATCTCGCCGTTGCTCGACACGAGGGTGATGACAGTACCCTTGCCGCACGAGCCGGGAAGAGTGATCATAACCTTGCCGTCGTTGACGATGAAGCTTACGTCGTTGCCGTTCACCTTCACGCCTGTGAGTTTGTCGGCGTTCTGGATGCCGGCTACAAACAGACCGTAGGCTGTCAGCTCGCCCGTGGGTTCTTCAGTGATGAAGGCACATTCGGGAGCGTTGACGGTGAGTTCGGGAGTGGTTACCGACTCGCCGTTAGCCATGTGGAGCGTCAGGGCGCCGCTCTGTGCGGTCGCGGGGACGTCGAGAGTCAGCTCGGAAGCGCTGTTCGACTCAACTTCCGCGGCATCGGTGCCTGCGAACTGCACAGCCTTGATGAGGTCGAGGTCATGTCCGAAGAGCTTCACCTGACCGGCGGCAGCCACTACGCTGGACTCGAAGCCTGTCACCTCGGGTTTAGCAGTCGCAAGCTCGATTTCGACGGTCTTGCCACTCTTGAGGTTCAGCACGGCGTTTCCGCTCTGTGCCATTTCAGGGAACACAACCTTTACGGCTGTCGCGGTTACCTCTGCGGGCTCTACAGCCTCTTCCACGTTGGGGAAGCTTACGCTGACAACCTGGTCCATGTTCAGACCGCTGACAGTGATTTCGTTGCCTGCACGGATACCGTCGGCGGGAGTTGCCTTAAGCTCGGTGGGGACTACCATGCCGATGTTGGCGAGAGCGACACGTGCGCCCGATGCCGTCACAGCCACGACAGCGCCGTCGGTAGCGTTCTCGGGAAGTGTGAAGGTAATCTTGCCGTCGGCGTATGTGAACTCTACTTCGCTGCCATCGGGCATCTCAAGGCTGCGGACGAGGTCGAGGTCGGAGCCTGTGATGGTGACTACGTCGCCGCCCTTGGCATTGGTGAGGTCAAGAGTCTTTTCTACGGAAGGAAGAACTATTTCCACTTCCTGCTCGCTCTTGATGGTGTTGGGCATAGCCTTGGCATCGGAAATGATGATGATGCCGCTGACAGCCTCCGCAGGAACGTTAAGTTCGATAGTCTTGCGGTCGTGTGCGATGAAGTCTTTCTCGTACACGTTCACGCTGTCGGCGAGGAAGGCGAAGGAAACCTCCTTGATGAGGTTGAGGTATTCGCCCTTGATAGTCAGCTTGTCGCCGGGCTTCACCTTGAGCGGGCTGATTTCCTCTATGGAGATTGGCTCGGAATAGGTAAGCGGGGTCTTGGTCTCGATGACGCCGTTGGCGTAGTACAGCTGAACCTTGCCGGGCTCTGCTGTCTGCGGAACGGTCACGCGTATTTCCTCGTTGCTCACCTTCTGGATGTCGGTGATGTCGTCGCAGCCGGGGATGACCACTTTGGTAATCTGGTTCATGCCGCTGCCGATGAAACGGAGCTCGCCGCCACGAGCCACCGGGCTCGGACCGAAGCTGTTGAGGTTGACTCCGCCGACAAACTGCTCGGTGTCGAAATCATTGTTGTCGCATGCGGTGAAAACCGGTCCGGCTAATGCCAGGGCAAGTGCGACTATGCCTGAAAGTTTGAAAATCTTTTTCATGGTGCTTGCTTAGTTTTTCACTACACGGATGTTGTCAATCTTGATAAGAGGAGTGCACTCCACGCCCTCGACACCGCCTGCCCAGACGAACATCTGGAAGGAAGCGAAGTCTTCTACGGAAGCGAGGAAGGTAGAGGCGCCCTTGCCGTCCTGGTCGTATACACAGTCGGAAATGGGATAGCTTACGGTTACCCACTGACCGTCGGTGTGGTATGCCTCGCTGGAGGTCCAGGGGCGCCACAGACCGCGGGCGAGACCGCCCTGGAAGAAGGTGTTGTTGCAGCCTGCCACGGTGTTGCCGTAGATATCTGTTCCGGCATTGCCCATCGATACCATCGAAGTGGGGGCGAAGATGAGCTGCATTGCGCCTGCCTGCCATGCGTTGGAGGCGGGGATGCATACCTCGAACTTGATGCACTTGTTGTTGAAGTCGCGGAAATCTACGAAATCGAAAAGGCGTTTGCCGTCCTCGGGATAGTCTGTAGGAGTGTTCCAGCTGCCTGCCCAGTACTCGAATGAGAAGTCGCTGTCGTTCCAGTCGCCTGCGGCGCTCATGGAAGTGCTGCCGTTGCCAAGAACTACATAGTTGCCGCTGATGCCGCTGCCGTCGTTCTCGATGGGACGGTTGTGCCAGCCGTGGTTGCCAAGACCGGTAGCGCCGTCGAAGTCGAACATCATGCCGGTGGTGTCGAGATAGTGGAACGAGCTCTCGCCGCTGCCGTAGATGGAAGTGACGATTACCGGAGCCTCGGTAGCGCCGGCGGGCACCTCTACCTGAAGCTGGCTCTGAGTGATGCTCTTGATGGTGGCGGGCACGTCGCCGAACGATACGGTCAGAGGTACATTGGGGTCGTCGGCGAAGTATGCGCCGTCGATGGTCACGATGTCGCCTGCCTTGGCGTACTCGCAGCTCATGGAGGTCACACGCGGAGCGGGAACGAGCACGTTGAAGGGATATTCGGTGGTGATATTGTCAGAAGTGATAAACTTCGCGATGTTGGTAACCTCGCCGGGTATAAGGTTGGGGATGTCGACGATGACGGTGTGGCTTGTCACCATTGTCGGGTTAAGACGTGCCTTCTGGTCGTTGAACCATACCTGCTGTACGTCGCCCAGACCTTCACCGACGAATACCACGCGGGCGCCGAGGGGAGCGGCAACGAGCAGCGAGTCGCTCTTGTCGAAGTCCACCGGGCGGGCGTACTTGATCACAGGCGTTGCGCCTTTGTCCTTCTCTGCGTCGGTCTCGGAGCACGAGGTCATCGATGCGCCGACAACGGCTGCGAAGGCTGCTAAAACTATATATTTTGTTGCTTTTTTCATTGTATGCAGTATTTACGGTATTGATTATTCCTCTGAGCCGAAATCATATTCCACGGGCTCGATGAGCATGGAGGGAGAGGAGCTGCTCACTGCGGCGGGCACGGGAGCCACGAAAGACTCGCTGGTGAGGTTGATGGGGTCGTACTGACCGTACTCGGCTTTGCTCTGCACGATCACATAGCTGTCGCGGTTGTTCTCGTTGCTGGTGTCGATGGTCAGACCGGGCTTGCCGACATACTGTGCGCAGCGGTTGAAGCCTGTGCCATAGCCGTTGTTGATCATGTCGAGGGCTGCCTGGTCGCCGTTGCGGTAGCGGTAGCGCTGCGTGTCGAACCATGTCTGGCTTTCGAAAGCAAGCTCGCGGCGGCGCTCACGCAGAAGTTCGTCGTATGTCACCGAGCTTTCCTCGCTGACGCCGGCGCGCTGGCGCACCATGTTGTAGTACTTCATTGCTGTTGCATCGGAAGTGCTGTTGGCGGTTCCCATGACGGCCTCGGTGTAGGTCAGATAAACATCGGCGAGACGCATCAGGTAGATGTTGTTGGCAGCATCCTGGTCGGTGCCTACGTTGCCGTCGCAGTCGGAGCCTTTGCCGATGATGTACTTCTTGATGTGTGCGAGCATCTCGTTCTTGTCCTCGAACACCTCTCCATCGCTGTCACGGCTGACAAAGAGATAGTTGTATCCGCCGTTGTTGCGGGCGAGCATAGGATAGTAGTCGCCGCCTGTCATATATGTCCATACGCGGCGCTTATCGCCGTTCTCGTACATTTTCTGAAGCGAGATTGTCGGACCTTTGCCTGCGCCCCATGTCTGGTCGGCGATGGCTGCCGAACGGCTCCATGCCACGTTGTGCGCGTTGCCGAAGGAGTAGCCCTGTACGGCGCACTGGATGGCGAGAATCGATTCGGGACCGTTGTTCGCCTCTACGTCGAAGAGGGTGGCGAAGTCCATGTCGGTGAGAGCGTTGGTATTCTCGATTACGAAGAGAGCGTCGTCGGCTGCCTTCTTGTAGAGGGCGTCGCGGTCGTAGCCGTAGTCGCTGTGCGACGCCATGGTCACGGCGAGTTTGGCGCGGAGAGCGCGTGCCTTGCGTGCGTCGAGGCGGTAAGCGTCATTGTCGGATGCCGGAAGGTTCTCCACGGCGAAATCGAGGTCGTTCATCGCGAAGCGGTAGATGCTCTTCTGTGTGTTGCGGGGAACGTCGAACTGACCGGCGCTGATCATTGCCGAGTTGTCGGTGATGATGGGCGCGTCATGCCATACTTCCGCAATCATGTAGTAGCAGTAGCCGCGCATTGCGCGTGCCTCGGCGATGGCGTTGTTGATGTCCTGCTGTGTGATGGTGCCGGAGCATACGCGGGGGATATCGTTGATGATGGAGTTGGCGAAAAGGATAACGTTGTACAGACCCTTCCAGCCCTCGTTGATGTAGGGGTTGATGGAGGTGTAAGTACCGAAGTACCACTGACCTTCGTCACCATAGGTGTAGAACATGTCGCCGTTGATCATATCCATCTTCCACTGGAAGTTCATGTGGAAGTTGCCCCATGTCTTGGCTGCGTACAGAGTCATTGTGGTGGAGCGTAGCGCGTCGGGAGAGGTGTAGTACGATTCCTGAACGGGCTTGTCTACCGGGTCGATGGTGAGGAAGTCGTTGCAGGATGTGAGGGAAGCTCCCATCACTGCCGCCAGAACCACGCTTTTATATATTTTGTTCATTGTATATTATGCTTATTGTTAGAAAGAGAGATTAAGTCCGAGAGTGTAAGTACGCGGGGTCGGATAACGTCCGCGGTCGATGTTCTGGAGCAGCGCGCTCTGGTTGTAAGCACCGATTTCGGGGTCGTAGCCCGAGTATTTTGTGAAGGTGTGTACGTTCTGAACGTTCACGTAGATTTTTGCCGACTGGAGGAACGCCTTCTTTGCCCAGTTCTGCGGGAGCATGTAGCTCAGCGAGATGTTCTGGATGCGCAGATAGGTGCCGTCCTCGATCCAGCGGTCGCTCATGCGCTGGTTGCCGTTGCCGTCGAGGTTGGAGAAACGGGGTATGCCGTTGCTGCCGCCTGTGAAGGTGTAGTTGGAGATGTTGTCAGGACCGTTGGGGTCGATCTTCACGGGTATCGCGCGGTCGAGTACGGATACTGCCTGGCTGTCCCAGATCGACGATACGCCCTCAGTGCGGAAGCGTGCCCAGTTGAGGATGTCGCCGCCGATCTGACCGGTAAGACCGATGTTCAGCTCCCAGTTCTTGTACTGGAACGTGTTGGTGAAGCCGAAGGTGAGGTCGGGGTTCGGGTCGCCGATGACTGTCTGGTCGTTGGCGTCGATGACGCCGTTGCCGTCGCGGTCCTTGAACTTGATGTCGCCTACCCATACGCCCGTGGTCTTGTCGATCTTGTTGGCGTAAGGAACGGTGCCGCCGGTCTGGGTCGCGTGTTCTACTATTTCAGCCTCGTTCTTGAAGAGACCTTCTGTCTCGTAGCCGTAGAATACGCCCATCGGCTGACCTACCTTGAACATCGATACGGTCTGGAACTGCGAGTACCAGTCGACCTTGCCGTAGATTACCTGATCCTTGTCGTTGAGGGCGACGATTTTGTTCTTGTTGTGCGAGAGTGTGAGGGAGCCGTGCCAGTTGAAGTTGTTGCTTACCACGGGACGGAAGTTAACCTGCACGTCGATACCCTGGTTGCGGGTCTGGCCGATGTTGGCGTAAGGAGGAGCGATGGAGCCCCATGTGTCGTCGCCCGAAGGACCGATGTAGCTCGGTACGAATACCTGCATGAGAAGGTCGTTGGTCTGCTTGCGATAAACGTCGACGCTGAACTCGAGGCGGTTGTTGAACGCCGCGAAGTCAAGACCGATGTTGTACTGCTCGGATGCCTCCCACTTGAGGTTGGGGTTGGAGAGGTTCAGGGGATAGTATGCGGTGCCGTTGGGAGTGAGCATAGTCGTCATTGCCGAGCCATAGCGGTAGGTGTCGATGTTGGAGTTGCCGACCTTACCGTAGCCGAGACGGAGCTTGAGGTTGTTGAGCCAGCTTGCGCCCTGGAGGAACTTCTCCTGGTTGATACGCCATGCAAGAGCGACAGAAGGGAAGGTACCCCACTTGTTGTTGGCGCCGAACTTGCTGGAGCCGTCGCGGCGGACAGTGGCGGTGAGGAGGTAGCGGTAGTCGAAGCCGTAGTTGACACGCGCGAAGAACGATGCCGTGCTCTGGGCGTCTTTCCATCCGGAGTTGCTCTTGAACTCGCCGTCCTCGCCCATCACGTGGATGTAGTCGGTGGTGAAGTTCTCCTTGATAATCTGTGTACCGTCCCAGCTTGCTTTCGATACTTCGAAACCTGCCATCACGGTCACGTCGTGCTTCTTGGCGAATGTCTGCTTGTAGGTAATGTAGTCCTTCTGCATCCAGTAGTTGTTGCCGTCCTCGCGTTGCATCATCTTGTTGATGTCGTTCTTGACAAGACCGAACTCGTAGCGCGGGATGAACGATTTGTTCTGGTTCTTCGAGTAGTCGAAGGCATATTCGGCGCGGAAGTTGAAGTACTTCAGGAAGTCGACGCTTGCATAGAAGTTACCCATCACTTTCTGGCGGAGCATTGTGTTGTTGGTGATGAGCGCCAGTGCCACAGGGTTCCAGGTCGACGCGCCGTTGACGGTGTTGGGACCTGCCCAGTTGCCGTCGAAATCGCGGACGGGGACGCTCGGCATCATTGTCATTGCCTGCATGATTACGCCGTCCGAACCGTCGTTGCGGGTGATGGTCTCGTTGGTGCGGGTGTATGCGAGAGAGCCGCCGATCTTAAGCCACTTGGTGAAGTTGTTGTCGATGTTGAAGCGTGTGTTGAAACGGTCGAAGTCCGAACCGATGATGATACCGTTCTGCTTCATCCAGCCGCCGGTCATGGCGAAAGTGGTCTTTTCGTTACCGCCGCTGACGCCTACCTGATGGCTCTGCATGAAAGCTGTGCGGTAGATTTCGTCCTGCCAGTCGGTACCTTTGCCGAGGATGGAAGGATCTGTGTAAGTCTTGTCGAAGTTGCTGTCGTTAAGGATACCCTCGTCGTAGAGCTGCTTCTGGTACTGTGCGTACTGGCGCAGGTCCATCATGTCGAGGCGCTTGGCTGTCTCCTGCCATGCCACATAACCGTCATAAGTGATGTTGGTATGACCTGCGGAGCCGCGCTTGGTGGTCACTAGGACAACACCGTTGGCGCCTGCCGCACCGTAGATGGCGCAGGCAGAGGCGTCCTTGAGGACGTCGATGCTCACGATGTCGCTCGGCGCGATAGCCGCGAGGGGGTTGACTGTTGTCTGACCGTTGGTACCGCCCATCCAGTCGAAACCGCCGATCTGGGTGCTGCCGCTCATGGGCACACCGTCTATAATGTAAAGAGGCTCGTTCGACGAGTTGAGTGAGCTCGCACCGCGGATACGGATAGAGGTCGCGCCGCCGGGGGCACCTGAGTTCTGAGTTACCTGAACACCGGCAACCTTGCCCTGGAGCATCTGGTCGGCGTTGGTAACGATGGTCTGTGCCATCTGTTCCTTGCTGAGCGAGGCGACGGAACCTGTGATGTCGCTCTTGCGCTGCGTACCATAGCCTACGACAACTACTTCGTCGAGAGCTTCGGAGTTTTCTTTAAGGGTTACCTCTACGGTGGTTTTGCCGTTGAGCTTTACATCCTGAGTGAGATAGCCCACATAGGATACTGTTAACGTGGCATTAGCGCCCGGCACCTTGATGGAGAAGTTACCGTCTACGTCGGTAACCGTACCGTTCTGCTTGCCTTTTTCTAC
>JAGBDG010000289.1 GCA_017937625.1 Muribaculaceae bacterium
GTTCTTCTGTGCGAAAACCGGTGCGCTTGCGGCGAGCGCCATAACCATCATTGCCGCTGCGAAAATTTTCTTTTTCATTCTGATAATGCTTTTATAGAGTTGTAGATTATTTACACTACATTTGACGGCTGTTCAGCCCGCAGGTTTAACAGCCGTCAAAAATTTTACCTAATTTAACAGAAAATCGTCACTTACTTGGGCACCGAAAGCGCGCCCTTGTAGTCGGGTTCATTGGTGATTTCCTCGACCAGGTCGGAGAATATCACCTTGCCGTCGGTGTCGATGACGATGACGGCACGGGCGAGCAGACCGGCAAGCGGACCGTCGGTCATCTGCACGCCATAGTCCTTCACGAAGACCGGCGAACGGAAAGCCGAGGCGACGACCACGTTGTCGATGCCTTCGGCGGCGCAGAAGCGCGCGAGAGCGAAAGGAAGGTCCTCGGAGATGCATATCACCGTAGTGTTGTCGAGCCCGGCAGCCTCCTTGTTGAAGCGACGTACCGACATCGCGCACACCGGAGTGTCGAGACTCGGGAAAATGTTCAGTACTACCCTCTTTCCTTTGTAATCTGACAAGCGGACCGGGGTAAGGTCTTTCGATGTCAGTTCGAAGCCGGGAGCTTCAGTACCTGTTGCCGGTATATTGCCGTAGACCCTTACGGGCTCTCCTTTGAAATAAACTGTTGCCATATCGTATATAAGTTTCTTGTTATTGAGCAGCTATGCTTGCTTTTTCTATAACAAGCGAACCGAGGTCAGGGTTGTAGCCGATGATATAATCCGTCACTTTTCCTGCCGGCGAGGCAAAAATCAGCACGGGCGTCACGTTGCCCACACCGCACTCGCGCGCGGCTCCGCGCGCTCCCACAAGCAGATGCTCGCCGGGACGAACCGCAGGCACGACAGCCTCGACATCGTCGGCGCGGTGGTTGATGAACGCCCAGACCACATCGACCTGCATGGGCAGGGCGTCGACAGCGTCGCGGACATCCCTGACAAGCGAAGGTGAGCTGCCTACGGTGGCATCAGCGAAGACAAGCAGCGTAGGCGCCGCGAAAGCGCTGCCACGCTCATGCTCGTAGCGCTCGCCGGTGGTGGTTCGCGACACTATCCGCGGAACATCGCGTCCCGGAAGGCTCTGGATGGAGAATGTGCTCTCGCGGTATTTGGCGAATTCATCGGGACGGCGCGCCATCACAGATTCCTCGTCGATTGCGAGCCCGTCGCAGGCGCCGTTGCCGCGATAGTGTACCGACACCGTCTGCTCGCCGAGCTGACCGGGATTGTTCTCGAACTCTATGGCGAGCGGCATGTAGGTCTTCTCGTCTATATAATATGTAAACTCCGCGGCGTCATAGCCCGACATCCTTCTGACGCCGTCGACAACCACGCAGGGGCGTCCGTCATAAGTCTTTACGGTCGTCCGGCACACGTATGTGCTGTCAGAAGCCATGCCGACAAAATGACGACCTATCGACTGCGGCAGCAGGTCGACGAACTGTGCCTGCGTCTGCACGCCGCGCACGGGGTCGCCGTCCGGGGCGAACACCTCGGGGTTCCATTCCTGATGATATTCCTGCAGACGCTGGTCGCGCAGACGGTAGTGCGTGCCGTCGAAGTATGCGATGAAACCTTCCGACACGCCCGACGGCGCCGGAAGCTGCCAGCCTATGAAATAGCGGCACGGCGACAGAGTGTCGCCCGGCGCGCCGAGGCTCTCCAGACCGACGGAATAGACCACCGGCTCGTCGAGATTCGGAAGATAGACCTCGTAGCGCACGCTGTCGGAGTAGCATTCAATAGCCTCCATGCGCTTTCCGACCTCTTCGAGCGAAAGCGCATGCAGAGCCACGGCAGACGCCGTTGTCATTACTATTGCACTAATTCTTTTCATAATGTGACGAAATTATAACTTTCCAACAAACGGGGCACCGAAAAGTTCGGCGCCGACCGAAAAAGAAAGACGTCCTTGCCGCTCGCGGCTCGGACGTCTTTTATAAATGCCACACCAAAGGATGCGATGAAACTCCGAAAAGACAGGGTTTGAGTGCTCGCCGTCCTTTGTAATCCTCCGGCTCAAAGGCTCGCATCACTTGCGTGGTGCGACGAGGCCCGCCATTGGTCGACTAAGCTTGTCTCGGTATTTCATAATAATTTGAAGAGTTTCCCAATCTACTTTGATGTGGTTTTTTTCAAATTAGGGTCAGGCTCTCTTGCCTGCTGTTTTTACAACACAAATTTAGCGGATTCAGTTTGCCCGTACAAATTTTTTATCAATTATTTTCAAAAAAATTTGCTGCCGCAGCCATGTCGAGGGGCGTCTGCTCGCCTGTCTGCATGTTCTTGACGGTCACCTTTCCTGCCGCGAGCTCGTCGTCGCCTATCATGGCGAAATAGGGGACGTTCAGCGCGTTGGCGTAGGTAATCTGCTTTTTCATCTTCGACGCGTCGGGGTAGATGTCGGCTGATATGCCTTTGGCACGCAGCTCCTTGACAAGGCGCAGCGATGCCGCCGTCGACTCGCCGCCGAAGTTGGCGAAAAGCACCTTGGTCGACATTCCCGTTCCGTCGGGATAGAGGTCGAGGGCGTTGAGCACGTCGTAGATGCGGTCGGCGCCGAAAGATATTCCGACGCCCGATATGCCGGGAAGTCCGAAGATACCCGTAAGGTTGTCGTATCTGCCGCCGCCGGTGATGCTGCCTATCTCGACGTCGAGCGCCTTCACCTCGATGATGGTGCCGGTATAGTAGTTGAGTCCGCGCGCGAGCGACACGTCCAGGTCGAGCACGGCGTCAAGACCGAGCTTCTGCGTGTTGTCGACAACGAAGCGCAGTTCCTCCACGCCCTTGCTGCCTGTCTCGCTGCTCCGGAGTAGCTCGGCGAGCTTGGCAAGACGCTCGCTGACGCTGCCGTCCACCGCGAGCAGAGGACGGAGAGCTGCGATAGACTCGGGCGAAAGACCGCGCTCGGCAAGCTCTTTCTCCACGTTCTCTATTCCTATCTTGTCAATCTTGTCGATTGCCACGGTGATGTCGATGAGCTTGTCGGGAGCGCCTATGAGCTCGGCGATGCCGGCAAGAATCTTGCGGTTGTTGAGCTTGATTGCCACGCGCACGTGCAGGCGGCGGAATACCTCGTCGATGAGCTGCAGGAGTTCCACCTCATTGATAAGGGAGTCGGAGCCCACGACGTCGGCGTCGCACTGGTAGAACTCGCGGTAGCGTCCCTTCTGCGGACGGTCGGCGCGCCACACGGGCTGAATCTGGTAGCGCTTGAAGGGAAGCTGGAGCTCGTCGCGGTGCTGTACCACGAAACGGGCGAAAGGCACCGTCAGGTCGTAGCGCATGCCGCGGTCGCAGAGCTTGGCGGCAAGCCGTGCCGGCTCGCCCTCGAGCAGAGCCGCGTCGACGCCGCGCATGAAGTCGCCCGAGTTGAGTATCTTGAACAGAAGCTTGTCGCCCTCCTCGCCGTATTTGCCCATCAGCGTTGACAGGTTTTCCATGGCGGGGGTCTCTATCTGGCGGTAGCCGTAGAGGGCGAAAACCTCGCGTATAGTATCGAAAATGTAATTGCGGCGCGACATTTCGACGGGTCCGAAATCGCGCGTTCCTTTGGGAGTTGTAGGTTTTGTTGCCATGCTGCAAAATTAAGAAATATGAACCACAAGCACAAATTTTCAAAAAAAATATATCAAAAAATTTGGCGGAATCAAAAATTGCCCTTAACTTTGCAGCGCAAAAAGCGAAAGGGCATCCCCGAAGCTTGAGCACATTGCCTTGTGGTGTAATGGTAGCACGTCGGATTCTGGTTCCGCCTGCGGGGGTTCGAATCCCTCCAAGGCAACAAAATCGCAGCCTCAGCAGGTTGCGATTTTTTTATTGCCGCATGCAGGTTTTTAGTCTGAGAATATAACACGCCAATGTACTACGTCGTAAAACGCATGGAAATCGCCGGTTCGCACCGGCTCGACCTTTCTTATCAAAGCAAGTGCGCCAACACGCACGGGCACAACTGGATCATCACCGTCTACTGCGCCGCCCGTGAGCTCAACGCCGACGGCATGGTGTGCGACTTCAAGCATATCAAGGAGAAAATCCACGACGCCCTTGACCACAGGCATCTCAACGACATACTCCCCTTCAACCCCACCGCCGAGAACATCGCCCGCTGGGTGGTCGACCGGATTCCCGAATGCTACAAGGCTACAGTCCAGGAAAGCGAGGGCAACATCGCCGCGTACGTCGACGATTCCTTCAGCGGCGCGGCACTATGAGAGTCAACGAGATTTTCTACTCCCTTCAGGGCGAGGGACGCTTCACAGGGACGCCAGCTATATTCGTCCGCTTCTCGGGCTGCAATCTCAGATGCGACTTCTGCGACACCGACCACGAGCATGGCGTCGAGATGACCGAGGCGGAAATCGTCGACAGCGTCTGCCGCTATCCGTCGGAGCACGTTATCCTTACCGGAGGCGAGCCCACACTGCAGCTCACAGAATCGTTCCTCGAAGCGCTTTCGCTGGCGGAAAAATTCATCCACATCGAGACTAACGGAACGCGCCGGCTTGACGACAGCATCGCCGCGCGCATCGACTGGATTACGGTGTCGCCCAAATTCGGCATTGCGCCCGCGATTCAGCGCGTCGACGAACTGAAAGTCGTCTTCGACATGGACCATCCCGAGCACATCGCCCGCCTCGACGACGTGCAAGCCACCGACGGACAATGCTACTACCTGCAGCCCTGCGACCGCGCCGACGCCGACTACAACGCCCGCAACCTCGCCGCCTGCATCAGCTACATCAAAACCCACCCTAAGTGGAAACTCTCCCTCCAGACCCACAAAATCCTGAATATCCGGTAGACCAGTTTCGCCGCACACCGCCTTACAGAGAATCGCCAAAAAAAATAATGACGTAAAATTGCATGCAATCTATTGCATTTTTACAAATTTATACATATATTTGCGCCGTGCTCCGACAATTCGATTCTTCCATAACATTCGACATAAACATATATACACATTTCTACTCTATTTATAAAGCATTAAAGCCATGAAAAAAACAAAATCAGTTTATTTTGTGCTGCTGTCACTTTTTGCGGGAGCATGTACTCAGGAAGATATCGAACCGTCTTTTCATGAAGATTTAAACATTTCTTCCAAAGAAACAATCACAACCGGCATATCGCCCGACATTAAAAATCTGGAACCTTCCGATGCGGAGATTGTAGCGAATCGTTTCATCAACAACAACGTAGAATCAAGAAGCGAGTCTCGTTGTATTAAGAATGTTGTCACGATTCCAAATGCGGAAGGAGATCCTGTCATGTATGCCGTTAACTTCGACAAAGGATATGTTTTAGTTTCTGCGACTAAAAATCTCGCACCTATTCTTGCGGTAGTAGACAACGGCAGTTTCTCATTAGAAGACATGCCAAGCGGTCGCGACATTATTGTTTCTCAACTCATTTCGGAAGCTGATTATTGGCAAAAAAATGGAGGAAACGATGAGCACAATGAAGAATGGCAGTATTTCACAAAGCTTCCAGATGATGAGCATCCAAAAGCTTTAAGTCGCACTGTAATAGATTCTGATCCATGGACTGCGATGTACGCGCAAATGATTGAATTCGAAGACATGGGTTATGAGTGTTGCAGATTAAAGAAATTTGAAGATGATCAGGATTTTATGCCGAATAGTATTCTGGAAAAGTTTAAAAGCACAGCCCGAACGGAAGACAATATATGGGAGCAAGAGTATGGCGAAAACTTTATGTACGAGACAGCTATCGTCGTCAAAAGAGATAAGCCCACGACAAATCACGGCGGATATTGTATAACAACAAAATGGAAGAATGCATTTCCATACGATGATTTAATACCAAATAATTATCCTATCGGTTGTGTAACTATTGCTGTCGGTCAAATCATGAAATATCATGAATATCCAAAAACATTTGAATGGAGCAGTATGCCATCCACTCTTAATTTTGGAGGTTCATCCCCTCTTACCCGTTTCCTACTAAGATTGCATAACGAATTAAGAGTTGACACAACAGGCGCTGCAAATGCTCAGGATGCTGTTCGCGTCTTAAAATCATACGGGTATGGTACTTCTATAAAAAACCACACGTCTGCCGTTACTAAATATCCTACATTCTGTGGAGGTTATGATAGTAAAAGACAAGTGGGACATGCATGGGTATGCGATGGCAGTATTTGTTATACTTTCAACACTGCATACGAATTGTATGTTTTCGATTACAGCGCTTATCCTAATTTTCAATATACATTAAGATCTGAAGAAAACAAATTTGGCACAAGCGATACTATGTATCACATGAATTGGGGTTGGGGTGGTCAATATGACGGATATTATTCTGAAAACAGTATAAAAATATACGCTACAAACGAGATTAGAAATTATTGCGATAATAGAACTGACATATATATTACAAAACCATGAAAACCAAATTATTAATAGCCACTCTTGTCACATTGTTACTGGGCGCATGTTCAGAAGATATACCGAATTATCCTCTCGGACCTGATGACTTTAACAAAGGAATTGAATACAAGTACGGCGACAGCTGGGAATATGCCCATGACAAACCAATAGATATATCCGGTCAACCGAATGATTTCACTCTTGAATTCAGAACCTTGGGACTTCAGACAATAGTCATGCATGACAGTTATAAAGCGGTACACTGTACAATCCTTGACACTCTCTCCATCGATCCGGAGACCGGCAAGATTCTGAACAAACCGATCTATAACAACGAGCCGTACCTCTACATGCAACGGGTACACTTCGAGACAAACGGCGAAAAGCTCATAAAAGCGAACTTTTACTACTCGGGAGCTGAGTCCGGAACAAGCAGGATTATCCTGACAAGAGAATAAACCGCATATCAAAAAGGAGAGACCGCGGCACAGTCTCTCCTTTCTCTTTATTCTATTACATTAGCAGACACTAATGTCGCTAATTATCAATATCTAATTAGATTGTCCTGCCTGCCATATATTCATTAGTAAGTTCAACCGACCGTGATAATCGGCTGTCCGAAAAAGGTTGAAAGCATCGCGAGCGTGGAAATAGTAAAATTATGCTGCCCGCTCAACCATTTAGTAATTTCGCTCGGTCTGCGTCCGAGAGCCTCGGCAAACTGTTTCTTCGACAAGCCCCGCTGTCGCATAAGGGCATCTATGCGGTCAGATATTTCAAAAGAAAGGTCAACCTCTGCCTGAACGTTTGCCGGAATCGGACCGAGCATTTCTTCAAGTGTTCTGGATGTGCGCCTCATAGCTCAAATATATTGTCGGTTTCTATGGTTGATTCAGTTATATTCACATTGCCGTTGACGACTTCCTGTCTGAGCAATTTCTCAAATTTTTGCAAAGTCATTACATAACCGTTGAGGAGCTTGTCATCCTCATACCGTTGCGATGTTTTCACGCCGCCATTGCCCAAAACGAGTATCTTATCTGACAAGCGCAGACAATAAAGACGTAACTTTGAAGAAGTCACGGGCAACGCTACAACAGAATCATTCATCTTGCCCTCCGGACGGAAATACCGTTCTAACGCACCGGTTCTGGCTATACGTTTGATAAATGCGGCGATGCGAGAGAAATCCTCGCTGTACTCGGCATCTTCTCTGAATTTGGTTACAAACTTCTCAAATTCAGATTCGACATCACGAAGAAACTGCAACGTATAGATTGTACAGTTCTCGCCATCCTGAATAAGGAATAATTCCACTTCGCTCATGGGTCGTGTATATTGACTTTTGATATTATAACGCAAAGGTACAACAAATATTTCACTTAAAAATGAAATAAGCACATTATTTACCAAGAAAAAACCGAGTCTTCTCGTTAAAAATCATCTCTTTCGGGTATTGCGGGGAAGGGAAGGATTGATTAATTTTGTCGGTTGAAAAGCTTTCACGAGTTTCAGACACACGACATTATGCCATACAGCAAGACATCCTACACGGCGTCCGACAAAATGCGCGACCTCATCCGCGACAACGCGCGGCTCCTTCCCGCAATCAGCCGCTTCAACATCGCCTTCGGCTTCGGCGACGCGCCCGTAGAGGACGTGTGCCGCAAAAACGGCGTAGACACGTCCACTTTCCTCAACGTCTGCAATCTCCTGAGCGACAACGGCTACGACCCCGACCGCATATCCCTCGCCACGCTGATGGGCTATCTCAAGCGCGCCCACTCGTCGTTCCTCGACGTCACGCTCCCGAGAATCAGGATAAACCTCATCGAAGCTATCAACGGAGGCGAGGCAAACGAAGTGGCGCTCATGCTCATCAAGTTCTTCGACGACTATGTGGTGGAAGTCAAGAGCCACATGGACCACGAAAACAACGTCATCTTCAGCTATGTCGAAGGTCTGCTCGAGGGCAAAGCGGATTCGCGCTTCAGCATCGACCGCTTCTCCGTCAACCACGGGCACATGGCGGCAAAGCTCAACGAGCTCAAGGACCTCTTCATCTACCACTACAAGCAGAAGGAGAACGCGCGCCTGAGCGCCGTGCTTTTCGACATAATAATGTGCGAGCACGACCTCATGTCGCACTTCGAGGTAGAGAAAAACCTTTTCATACCCGCCGTCGAGAAGCTCGAGCTGTCGTTGCGCGCCGCGGCGGCGACATGCGATACGGCAGAAAGCACCGGCGATTCTGACAGTGCCATCGCCGGCAATCTCAGCAAAAGAGAGATTGAGGTCATCCGCGCCGTGGCGCTCGGCAAGTCCAACAAGGAAATCGCCGACGAGCTTTTCATCTCCGTCCACACCGTGGCGACCCACCGCAAGAACATCAACTCAAAACTCGGCATCCACTCGACGGCCGGTCTCGCCCTTTTCGCCGTCATCCACCACATAGTCGACATCGGCGAGGTGACGCCGCTCTGACGCCCGTTTTTCATCACGGGAAACAGCGTGAGCCGCCCGGCAGCCCCTTTCCGGACGGCTCAAATTATGTTTTACGACATGTTTCATTGACGGTTCGGAATATTAATGTATCTTCGCGTGATAAACTATAATTAGACCTAACACATATCCAAAATAGACCATAAAAATGAGTTATCTCAAGTTTGACAAGAACCTGCTCATCAATCTTGACCAGTCACTGACCAAGGAGATGCTGCGAACCAACCAGGCGGGCGCCTACCACTGCACCAGCCTCGTAGGCTGCAACACCCGGAAGCAGCACGGTCTGCTGGTGATTCCTATCGAGGAGATGGACGGCAAGTCGCATGTCCTGCTTTCCTCACTCGATGAGACTGTCATACAGCACGGTGCGCCGTTCAACTTAGGTATCCACCGATACAAAGGCGGAGCCATCAGTCCCGCAGGACACAAGTATATCCGTGAGTTCGACTGCGAGGGTGTTCCACGCATGACCTACCGCGTCGGCGGCGTCATCCTCACAAAAGAAAAGATTTTCATCAGCCAGGAAAACCGCATCCTCATCCGCTATACCCTCGTCGAGGCACATTCCGCCACAACGCTCCGGTTCCGTCCGTTCCTCGCTTTCCGCGAGGTCAACGAGCTCTGCATGGCAAACAACGCCATCAACCGCGAGATAAACCCCGTGGCTAACGGCGTGTCCACATGCCTCTACAAAGGCTTCCCGACGCTCTACATGCAGTTCAACCACAAACCGGTATGGGTCGACGAGCCCAACTGGTACAATGGTGTCGAATACGTCAAGGACCTCGAGCGCGGCGTGCCCTACTGCGAGGACTTGTGGGTTCCCGGCTACTTCGAGATACCCATCAAGAAAGGCGAGTCCGTCATCTTCTCGGCAGGCGTCAGCGAGGTCAATCCCCGCAACCTCACCAAGATGTACACCGCAGAGATTGCAAGCCGCACTCCGCGCACGTCGTTCTTCAACTGCCTCAAGAACTCCGCCAAGCAGTTCTACATGCGCCGCGGCGACGGCATGTACGTCATCTCAGGCTTCCCCTGGGGCGTCGTCCTCGCCCGCAACACCTTCATGGCGGTTCCGGGTCTTACCCTCGCCATCGACCACCGCGCCGACTACGAGGCTATCATGGGCACCGCCCTCAAGGCTCTCACGCGCTTTGCCGACACCGGCGAGCTCTCCAAGACCATCAAGGGCATCGACCTCCCCGACATACCCCTCTGGGCTATATGGGCAATACAGCAGTACGCCAAGACCATAGGCAACGACGCTGCACGCGAGCTCTACATGGAGAACGTGGCGCAGCTCGTCGACTACATACTCCGCGGAGGACACCCCAACCTCTTCATCGACGGCGAGACCGGTCTCATATCCACCGACGGACATCTGCAGCCCGCGTCGTGGATGAACTCCATGCTCAACGGCGCTCCCGTCGTACGCCGCACGGGCAAGCTCGTCGAGTTCAACGCCCTGTGGTACAACGCGCTCATGTTCGCCGCAGCCCTCGCCGAGGGCAACGAGTCGCTCGAGGAGCGCCGTCAGGCATGGCTCGCCCAGGCAAAGAAGATGGAGAAGCCCTTCGTCGACACTTTCCTCAACGAGAGCGGCTATCTCTACGACTTCGTCGACGGCACTTTCGCCGAGCCTTCCGTACGCCCCAACATGGCTATCGCAATCGGTCTCGACTACTCTCCCCTCGACCGCCGTCAGCGCAAGAGCGTGCTCGACGTCGTCACCCGCGAGCTTCTCACACCCAAGGGACTCCGCACGCTCTCCCCGAAGAGCTACGGCTACCGCCCCAACTACCTCGGATCGCCCGAGGAACGCGAGTTCGCCATGCACAACGGTCCCGCACGCCCCTGGCTCATCGGATTCTATGCCGACGCATATCTCCGCGTGTTCGGGCTCAGCGGCGTAGGATACATCGACCGCATGCTCATCGGCTTCGAGGAAGAGATGACCCAGGGCTGCATAGGCTCGCTCTCGCAGCTCTACGACGGCAACCCGCCCTACACAGGACGCGGCGCCGTCAGCCATGCCACGAACGTCGCCGAGGTACTGCGCGCAGTACGCTCCCTCAAACGTTTCGACAACTACTGATTCCCAATTAAATAAAAAGACACAAAACAATGAAAGCACTAATGTTCGGTTGGGAATTTCCGCCTCACATCCTCGGCGGACTCGGTACCGCCAGCTACGGTCTCACCCGCGGCATGTGGGAGTGCGGCGACATGGACATAACATTCGTCATTCCCAAGCCCTTCGGCGACGAGGACAAGAGCTTCGCACGCATCATCGGCACATCGCAGGTGCCCGTCGCATGGCGCGACGTCAACCGCGACTACGTCGAGTCGAGGATTGGAAACGTCATGGATCCCGACCTCTACTTCAAGCTCCGCGACCACATCTACGCAGACTTCAACTACATGCGCACCAACGACCTGGGCTGCATCGAGTTCTCCGGCAAATATCCCTCTAACCTTCTCGAAGAAATCAACAATTACTCTATCACCGCCGGCGTCATCGCACGCACGCTCGATTTCGACATCATCCACAGCCACGACTGGCTCACCTACCCTGCCGGAATCCACGCCAAGCAGGTGACGGGCAAGCCCCTCGTCGTACACGTCCACGCCACGGAGTACGACCGCTCCAGAGGCAAGCCAAATCCAACCGTCTACGGCATAGAGCGCGACGGCATGACCCACGCCGACCATATCATCACCGTAAGCAACCTGACACGCCAGACCGTCATCGACCACTACGGCATCGACCCCGCAAAAGTCACCACCGTCCACAACGCCGTGGTGCCCCTGAGCCAGGATCTGCTCGACATCGAGATGCCCCGCTCCACCAAAGAAAAGGTCGTCACCTTCCTCGGACGCATCACCATGCAGAAAGGTCCCGAATACTTTGTCGAGGCTGCCGCAAAAGTGCTGCGCAACTGCAAGAACGTACGCTTCGTCATGGCTGGCTCCGGCGACATGATGGACAAGATGATAAACCTCGCCGCCGAGCGCGGCATCGCCGACCGCTTCCACTTCCCAGGCTTCCAGAAAGGGCGCCAGGTCTACGAGATGCTAAAGGCGAGCGACGTCTACATCATGCCTTCCGTCTCAGAGCCCTTCGGCATATCCCCACTCGAGGCCATGCAGATGGGCGTCCCGTCCATCATCTCCAAGCAGAGCGGATGCGCAGAAATCCTCGACAACGTCATAAAGACCGACTACTGGGACATCGACGCCATGGCAGACGCTATCCACGCCATCATTTCCTATCCCGCGCTCTACAACCAGATGCGCGAGGACGGCCTCGCTGAGGTTGCCCAGATTACCTGGGACAAAGCCGGCAAGAAGGTCATCGATATTTACAACAAAGTTTTAGGACGATAAAAAAACACATTCATGAAATCTATCTGTTTCAACTTCGAGATACATCAGCCTTTCCGGCTCAAACGCTACCGTTTCTTCGACATAGGCAAAGACCACTACTACTTCGACGATTTCCTCAACGACGACATCATCACACGCGTAGCTCATAACTCGTACATTCCCGCGGCAGAGACCCTTCTGCGCATGATCGACCAGAACGAGGGACGCTTCCGCTGCTCAATCTCCATCTCAGGCATGGCTCTCGAGCAGTGCGAGCGCTACGTGCCCGAATTCCTCGACCTTCTCGAGAAACTCGCCAAGACAGGATGCTGCGAGTTCGTCGCACAGCCCTACGCCTACTCTCTCGCCTCGCTTTCCGAGCCCGAGGAATTCGCGCGTCAGGTAAAGATGACCTGCGACCGCCTCAAGGAACGTTTCGGTGTCAAGCCCACCGTCCTCCGAAACACCGAGCTCATCTACTTCGACGACCTTGCCCCGCAGATTGTCGAGATGGGATTCAAGGGTGTCCTCACAGAAGGTGCCAAGCATATCCTCGGCTGGAAGTCGCCCAACTACATCTACACCGCAGCTTCCGCACCCAAGCTGAAGATTCTTCTCCGCAACGCCAAACTCAGCGACGACATAGCAAAACGATTCTCCGACACCTCGTGGCCCGAGTTCCCACTCACCGCCGACAAATACATGTCGTGGATTGCCTCGACACCTCAGGAAGAACAGATTATAAACCTCTTTCTCAACCTTGAGACATTCGGCGAGATGCAGCCCGCTACGACAGGTATCTTCCAGTTCCTCGAAGCTCTTCCCCGTTTCGCCATGGAGCATGGCGTGGAGTTCATCACTCCCTCGCAGGCTGTCTCGAAAATCAAGCCCGTCGACATGCTTTCCGTCATGCACCCCATTTCGAGCGCCGACGAAGCACGCGACACTTCCGCATGGCTCGGAAACCGTCTGCAGAACGAAGCTTTCGAAAAGCTTTACTCGCAGGCAGAGCGCATCGCCAAGTGCGAGAACCGCGCCCTCAAGGAAGACTGGACCCGTCTCCAGACATGCGACCACTTCTTCTATATGAGCACCAAGCGCATGGCTGACGGCGCCGCGCACAGCTCGTTCAGCCCCTATGAGACTCCCTTCGCAGCGTTCACCAACTACATGAACGTCCTTGCCGACTTCCTCATGCGCGTCAAGGAAGAGTTCCCCTCGGCTGTAGGCAACGAAGAGCTCAACTCGCTCCTGCTCACCATCGCCAACCAAGGCGCCGAAATAGAGGCTCTCAACAAAGAGCTCGCCTCCATGCGCAAGAACATCGAGCAGTACAACATCGAGCACAAGAACCGCGAGGAGGCTTGCGAGAAGAAAGAAGAGAAAGCACCCGCCGAAACCAAGGCTAAGAAGGCTCCCGCCAAGAAGAAGACCAAGAATGCTTCCTGACAAGTACGTCATAACTATCGGACGCAGCTTCGGCAGCGGAGGCCGCGCCCTCGGCAAGCTCATCGCCGACAAGCTCGGTATCGGCTTCTACGACAAGGAACTCCTTGTCAAGGCTGCTGAGAAAGCCGGCTACGACATCGAGTTCTTCAAGAACGCCGACGAAAGGGCTCCCAGAATCATGGGAGGCATCATACCGTTCTCCATGGGATTCTACCCCATGTCGTGGATCGGCGACACGTCCTCGGCTGGCGGCGATACCGTCTACAAGGCACAGTGCAGCTTCATCCACGAACTCGCCGAGACCGAGCCGTGCGTGATTGTCGGCAGAAGCGCCGACTATGTACTCCGCGACCTCCCCGACGTGGTCAACATCTTCATCCACGCCCCGCTCGACGAGTGCGCCAGAAGGATTGTCGGACGCGACGAGTGCAAGACCATGGAGGAGGCTAAGGCTATCGCCACGAGGACAAACAAGCTCCGCGCCAACTTCTACAACTTCTACACCGACAAGCGCTGGGGCGACGCTCAGAGCTACGACCTGACGTTCGACTCGTCGCTTCTGCCCCTCGAGCAGATTGCCGACATAGTGATTGACTATGTTCGCCGCCGTCTCGATAAATAGACACCATAACTGACATAACTACGACGAACCGGACGCGAAAACGCCCGGTTCGCATTTTTTCTCACATAACGTGTAGTTTTTTCCACCTCTCTGCGTCTAACAGAGCAAAACATCATCTGAAATGAACTACCAACAGCTTCGCTCCGACTTCGAGAAACTTGTCCGTGACCACAAGGCTACCGTCTACTCGGTATGCTACATGTTCGCCGACGGTAAGACCGAAGCCGACGATCTTTTCCAGGAAGTGCTGATAAAGCTCTGGCAAGGATTCGGCAGTTTCCGCGGCGACAGTACCGCGCTCACGTGGGTCTACCGCGTAAGCCTGAACACCTGCATCTCGTCGCAGCGCAAAAAACGTCTGCGCACGGTACCGCTCGACCTGTCGCCCGACATTTTCGACGAGTCGTCCGACACAGGCAGACAAAGCGCGCTGCTTCACGAGCGCATAACGCGCCTCGAGAAATTCGACCGCGCCATTGTCCTCCTGTGGCTCGAGGACATGTCCTACGACGAAATCGCAGCCATTGTCGGCATAAGTCCTAAGGCTGTCGGCGTGCGTCTTGTGAGAATAAAAGAAAAACTTAAAAACCTCTGATACATTTATCGTTATGGATGAACTGAACATATTGCGGGAACAGCTCGGCGCACTTAAGAAAAGTCTCGATCAATCCCAGATTGTCAACCGCAGACTCATGATTACCGTCATGAAGCAAAAATCATCGTGGCTCGACCGCCTCGTCAAAAGTGAACTGATAATAGTGCCTGTCTCCTTCCTCATCATTCTTGCCGTGTCGCAGTCGCTCGGCATAACACCCTGGCTCGCGATATCATTCTTTATCCTCGCCGCTATCGACACTGTCATCGATTTCAGGACTGTCAGGATATCGGCGAACGATTTCTCCGACGACATGGTCTCGCTGCGCCGCAAGCTTATCGTGCAGAAACGCCGGCGCTTTCAGCAGCTTGCCGTATCGACTCCCCTCTCGCTGATATGGATGTGCTGGTTCCTCGCCGAAATGGTCTTGCCGCATCACTCCGCCGAGGATTTACTGAACACCTCCGGTCCTCTTTTCTGGGTGCTTCTGGTCGAGATTATCGTCTGCTGCGCGCTGACCATCGGTATTATCGTCTACATCTACAGAAAAATGCAGCGCACAAACAACGAACTGATAAGCAGCATCGACGAGTATCAGTCCTCCGACTCACTCTGACATCTGCAGCTCAATGTAGTCGACCTCCAACGACCGCTCTGCCTGTAGACGGATTTCGTTACCGCCTCCTTCAAGACGCACTTCCGACACTACATCACCGAACACATCATCAGCCGGCAGGTCTGCCGTTTCCGCAACCGCTCCGTTGACAAGCACCGACATCCGGTTGCTAACGGCGGAGCGGCAGCGTATCATCAGACGCGCACGGCACGGTTGCGGGACATATACATCGTTGAACACCACATCGTTGCCCTGTCCTCCGGCATTCGTCACCTTCACGCCGCCGCTGCAGCGCTCATCAGCCTCATAATATGCCGTTCCTGCCGTAAGTTCGTTCTCAAGCTCCTGATATGCCGGCAAAAATGCGGTCTCTGCTTCATATAGCGTCCTGACGAGGCGTCTGTCTGCCATGAGTCTGAATATCTCCGTATCGTGCGGTCTCACTCTGACCGTCATCTCTCCGCTATATCTTGCGGCGCTTCCGTCGAAAAGATTACGCGCCTCGACTGAGCCGCCAAGATCTATGCTGCCGAAATCTAAAGTCAAAGTCCGCTCGTTGTCGGTCGGATTGTAGAAGGCAACAGCACGCATAAGAGAATGCGGCATTTCCACGTCCTTCACCAGCACATAGGCGCCCCGGTCGTGCTTCGCCACGTATGCCTGCAAGCCAAGAGAATCCTGATTGACGGCTATAAGTTCTTTATTCTTCAGCAAACGTAGCGTCGACGCCTCCAACGACGTCAGGTCACAGCCTATAAGCAGGGGCGACGACATCATACACCACATTCCGAAATGTGTGCGTTCTTCTTCCGCGCTGAGTCCGCGCCCGAGCTCGAGCATGTCCATATCGTTGTATCTTCCGCCGCCGGCATAAGCCGAGAGATAAAGATTCTGTGCGATTATGCCCTTCACCGACTCCCATGACGCCTGAATATCCGGCGATATGCGCCACGACGAGGCGACTTCGCCGACCCACGTTCCGGGATAGTTCCAGCGGCATACGTTCAGACGCACATCGCGCCGACCGGTAGCGTCGATGCTCCGGCGGATGGAGCGGTAGCGGCTCTCCGGGTCGAGACTAAGTCTGTCGGTGTTCTGTTTCTCGTCGCCGCCGCAGAAATCAACCTTTATGAAATCGAAGCCGAGCTCATTGAAATAAAGATTGCAGTCCTCTTCCTCATGACCGTATAGCCCAACGCCGCACGCTATGCTGTCCTTGTCCCAGTAATTGCCGCAAGTGTTGCGTCCGGCGTCGCTGTAGATGCCAGCGCGCAGTCCCAGCGAGTGGATATGCTCGACAACGGGCTTCAGACCGTCAGGGAAACGTGCCGGATGGAACAGCAGGCGTCCCGTCGCCTTGTCGCGACCGCCGAAGAAACCGTCGTCGATGTTTACAAACCGATATCCGACGCTGTCCAGTCCTGATTTCACAAGCTCGTCAGCCTGACGCATGATAAGCGAGTCGCTGATATTGACGCGGTAGGTGTTCCACGAGCTCCAGCCCCTTGTCGGACCTTCGAAAGCCGCAGCCACGGCGGGCAGAGCCGCAAGACATAGCAGAAATCTTTTCATCGCATGGTATTTTTTGCAAAGATACGAATTAATAGGCATCCCGGCGTCATTCATCGTGCGCCCAAAGCCGTTTACATATCTATTTGCAATAATTTTTCGCAATTTATTGACATTTGTTTGCACATTCACGATAATTGTTGTAATTTTGCCACGTAATTCAAAAAACCACTAATAACAAGGATGAAAACATCAGAGGTTATCTCGGAGCTTATGCGCCGGTTTCCAAACGAACCTGAATATCATCAGGCAGTAGAAGAAGTTCTCACATCTATCGAAGACGTTTACAACAAGCACCCCGAGTTCGAGAGGGTCAATCTCATCGAACGGCTTTGCATTCCCGACCGTATATTCACTTTCCGCGTCTCTTGGGTCGACGACTCCGGCAAGGTACGCAACAACATGGCATACCGCGTGCAGCACAACAACGCCATCGGTCCGTACAAGGGCGGCATACGCTTCCACTCCTCCGTCAACCTCTCCATCCTCAAGTTCCTCGCTTTCGAGCAGACATTCAAGAACTCACTCACCACGCTCGCCATGGGCGGCGCCAAGGGCGGCAGCGATTTCTCGCCGCGCGGCAAGAGCAACATGGAGGTCATGCGCTTCTGTCAGGCATACATCGCCGAGCTATGGCGCCATATCGGCGCGGATACCGACGTTCCCGCCGGCGACATAGGCGTCGGCGCACGTGAGGTCGGCTACATGTACGGCTACTACAAGAAAATGGCACGCGAGTTCACCGGCACATTCACCGGCAAAGGTCTGACCTTCGGCGGCTCGCTCATCCGCCCCGAGGCAACCGGTTACGGCAACTGCTACTTCCTCCTCAACATGCTCGCCACAAAAGGCATCGACATCAAGGGCAAGCGCGTCGCCATCTCCGGCTCGGGCAATGTAGCCACATATACGGCGAAGAAGCTCCTTCAGCTCGGCGCCAAGGTTGTGTCGATGAGCGATTCCGACGGCTCGCTGATCGCACCCGACGGCTTCACACAAGAGCAGTTCGACCACATCTTCGAGCTCAAGACCTACATGCGCGGACGCCTCTACGAGGTCGTCGACACATATCCCGATCTCAAATACTACGAGCGTAAACGCCCATGGAAACTCGTCCAGTGCGACATAGCCATGCCCTCCGCTACCCAGAACGAGATTGACGGCAGCGACGCCGACGCCCTCCTCGCCAACGGATGTTTCGCCGTCAGCGAAGGCGCCAACATGCCCTCTACCAAGGAAGCTGTCCACAAGTTCCTCGCCGCCAAGATTCTCTATGCTCCCGGCAAAGCGGCGAACGCCGGCGGTGTTGCCACCTCCGGTCTCGAAATGGCTCAGAACTCGCAGAAGCTCAGCTGGTCTGCCGAAGAAGTCGACAAGAAGCTCAGCGATATCATGGCTAACATCCACGCCCAGTGCGTCCGCTATGGCAATGAAGGCGACGGATACGTCAACTACGTCAAAGGCGCCAACATCGCAGGCTTCATGAAAGTTGCCGAGGCTATGATGGCCCAGGGTGTCCTCTGACCAAAAACGTTTCAAAGAATACAGAGCGCGGAGCCGGCATCGGTTCCGCGCTCTGTCCGCATGTTCATCAGGCATTGTCTGAGAGATGCCTTGCTGATTGACTGTGAATTATGCTTCATAAGCCGCCGAAAAGATTTCATTCTCACGGCGAAGTTTGGATATTCCGCAAATATTTTTTAACTTTGCCACTACTTTCGGTCTCGCAGCCGGACAGGACATAAATACTACCACTCATGATGAGCAATATATTCAAGCGTCTCTCAAATTCAAGCATTGTTCAGGCTTTTATCTCGAAGCCCACACCCAAATGGATGGTCTATCTCGCTGATCTTGTCATCTTCGGCGTCAGCTGTGGTCTCACTTTCTTCTTCGGAACCACCAACACCGGCGACAGTTTCCTGAGCACGCACATATTCCACGCGTTCGCGGCATTCGCTGTCTACGCGCTTCTTGCGCTTATTCTCGGCACAAGCCGTTATATCATACGTCTTTCCGTCATCGAGGACACCTATCGCCTGGTGCTTCTGATAGTACTCGCGTCCGTCGTTCTGTGCGGCATATCACTCGCCACCTACGCGGCATACGGAGTCTTCTATTTCCGCTTCTGGAATATCTTCACCTTGGGCATGATGACTTTCGCCCTCATGCTCGTAATGAGGCTGACTATCAAATACCTCTACATCAACTTCTCAAAAACCGACCGCAACAAGAAGCGCGTCATCGTCCTCGGCTCGGCAATCAACTCCTTCTACCTTGCCTCGGCGCTTAAAGGCGAGTTCGAGGGGTCTTTCGAGCCCGTGGCACTCCTGAGCCTCTCTTCCAAGGAAATACACAGCTCCGTCAACGGGATTCCCATCATCAACTTCAACCCGGACACCGTTGCCGAAGTCTTCAGCTACTACCGCTGCGACACGCTGCTCTTCCTCTCCACCCAGCTCGAGCTGATGCGTTCAGGTCAGGCTGACATATTCCTGCGCAACCACATCAAGCTACTGATGCTCAATCAGGTTGCAGAATTCGACATGAACAGCCAGTCGATGCCCAAAATCTCTACGCACGTCCAGGACATCCGCATTGAGGATCTTCTCGGTCGCGAGCCCATTCGCACGGAGAACCCCGACATACGCCGCGTCATAAAGGGACAGACAGTCATGATTACCGGCGCCGCAGGCTCTATCGGCAGCGAGATTGTCCGTCAGGTGGCAATGCTCGACGCTTCCGACATAGTGCTGCTCGACCAGGCGGAGACGCCCATGCACGACATGCAGCTCGAAATGGAAAGCACATTCCCCGACATGAAGATTCACCTCTTCATCGGCGATGTCGCCAACCGCGAGCGCATGGAGCACGCATTCGCCAAATATCACCCCCGCTACGTATTCCACGCCGCAGCATACAAGCACGTGCCCATGATGGAGCGCAACCCCGCCGAGGCAGTGCTTACCAACGTATTCGGCACCAAGAACATCGCCGACCTCTCCGTCAAGTACGGCGTCGAGAAGTTCGTCATGATTTCCACCGACAAGGCGGTGAACCCCACCAACGTCATGGGCGCTTCGAAGCGTATCGCCGAGATTTACGTCCAGTCGCTCTTCTTCCACATGCGCAAAGTTTCCGACAAGCCTGGCACGCAGTTCATCACCACCCGCTTCGGCAATGTCCTCGGCTCAAACGGCTCCGTCATCCCCCTCTTCCGCAAGCAGATAGAGCACGGCGGTCCCGTAACCATCACCCACCGCGACATCATCCGCTACTTCATGACCATCCCCGAGGCTTGCTCGCTCGTCCTCGAGGCAGGATGTATGGGCAACGGCGGCGAAATATTCATCTTCGACATGGGACAGCCAGTAAAGATATGGGATCTCGCCACACGCATGATCTCGCTCTCCGGACTCCGCCCCGGCGAGGACATCAAGATTATCGAGACAGGTCTCCGTCCCGGCGAAAAACTCTATGAGGAACTCCTCAACGAGAAAGAGCACACGCTTGCCACACACCATAAGAAAATCATGATTGCCCGCGTCCGCACATACGACTACAAGGACGTCCTGGAACATCTTGAACGCCTCCACAACAAGCTTGACGCAGGATTCGCCCACGACATCGTCGCCGAAATGAAGCACATGGTGCCCGAGTACAAGTCCAACAACTCGCAGTGGCAGCAGGTTGACACTGAAATAAAGTCTGAGCACAACGAACAGAGCGACATGCACGAGACAAGCATTTCAGCGCTCAGATAAACTATATTTGACTGATTTTTAATGAGAAAATTCATTTTATGCGCTCTTGCCGCCGCGATTTTCGCTATGCCCGCGGCAGAGGCTAAAGACAACAAGAGCGGTCTTTCGCTCGGTTCCATAGCCGGCGCCCTGACAGGCTCCGATTCTTCGTCCGACAACGGCGGCAGCGACATACTCGGCGCTGTAGGAAGTTTCATCAACAATGTCACCCAGAACAAGAACTTCACCATCGACGACCTCGTCGGTCGCTGGGAGTACACCGCTCCGGCTGTAACCTTCGAGAGCGACAACGCGCTCAAGAAAATCGGCGGCGCAGGCGCGGCAACAGCCGTCGAGGGTAAACTCGAGCCTTACTACCGCCGCCTCGGCATGACCAAGACTGTCCTCACCGTCGACAAAGACCACAGCTTCTCGCTGAAAATGGGTCTCATGCTCCTCAAAGGCACCATCGAGAAAGAAGAGGACGGCACAATCATGTTCAAATTCAGCGCCTTCGGCAAAGTTTCGCTCGGCAGCGTACAGGCGAACATCACAAAGTCGGGCGACACCATCAACCTCACATTCGAGGCTACCAAGATGGTAAAGATTATCACCACCGTTGCTTCGAAAGTCAACTCAGCGTCCGTCAAGACACTCGCCGAACTCCTTGGCTCCTACGACGGCATCTATATCGGCTTCAAGCTCAAGCTCGCTGAAAAATAATTTCCTGAAACCATACATCATCAAGGGCATTGCTTACGAATTCGGCGCCATGCCCTTTTTTACCGGCATAATATACCCTTCACAGCCATGAAAAAGACTATCGCACTGATTTTACTTCTACTTTCGTTCGCAGCTTCTTTCGCGGCAGAACCCGCGCAGTTCAACGTCGCCACGTATAATATACGTCTTCCGGCGTCCTCCGACTCTGTCGCAGGCAACGGATGGCAGCGTCGCGGCAAGATACTTGCCGAACTCGCCTATTTCAACGATTTCGACATCTTCGGCACTCAGGAAGGATACCGTTTCCAACTCGATGACATAGCCGCCGTTATGCCAGGATATGCATACATAGGCGTAGGACGCGAGGACGGCAAGGAAGGCGGCGAGCACTCCGCCATCTTCTACAACACGGCAATGTTCGACCTCCTCGACAGCGGCAACTTCTGGCTCGCCGAGGACACTACCTATCCGCATCTCGGCTGGGACGCCGCCTGTGTAAGAATCTGCACCTGGGGCAAGTTCCGCCATAAGGCTTCAGGTAAGGAATTCATATTCATGAACCTTCACATGGACCATATCGGCACCGTGGCACGCAACGAGAGCGCGCGACTGGTCAAGCGCAAGATTGAAGAAATCGGCAAGGAGCTCCCCGCCTTTGTGACCGGAGACTTCAACGTCGACCAGAAAAGTGACGCCTACGCCACCATTACCGGCGACGGCAAGCTTGTCGACGCATTCGAGGCAAGCGAATTCGTCTTCGCGCCCAACGGCACCTTTAACGGCTGGTATTCTGACGGTTTTTCCAACCAGCGCATCGACCATATCTTCGTCACACCCGGTATTAAAGTGCTTAAATACGGAATCATAACCGACACTTACCGCACTGTCGACGGCAACGAAGCTGCCCTTCAGGCAAAAGACGCTCCCGAAATCATACGCGTCAAAAAAGCGACCGTCCGCACGCCCTCCGACCATTTCCCCGTCAAGGCAAAAATCGTCCTCCCCTAACCCGGCGGGAAGCACCGGCAAGATGTCTGAAAGACATCGATTTACTCGTAACCACGTACGCCGAAGCCCGCAGAGGCGTGCGTGGCTTCTGACAAACAGCCCCATGCGTCTGAAGGACGCCGATTTACTAAAACCCGGCACACCAAACCTTGAGGCGTATCGGGTCTTTATGAATAACGATACCTCGCCGTGATACCTCGCCGCCATTACCAAAAAAGAATTTTTCCTCAAACACCGGCACGATTGACAGAATTTTTGTAAATTTGCACTTTAAAACTAACAAATCGCAAGATATGAAAACCGTAGCACGTCAGCTTGCAGAAAAGCTCCTTGCAATCAATGCTTTGAAAATCCAGCCCGCCAACCCCTTCACATGGGCATCCGGGTGGAACTCGCCTATCTACACCGACAACCGCCGCACACTGTCCTACCCCGCCGTCAGGACATACATCAAGACCGAACTCGCCCGCGTCGTCCTCGAGGAATTTCCGCAGGCAGAAGCTATTGCCGGCGTAGCAACAGGCGCTATCGCCCAGGGCGCGCTTGTCGCTGACATCCTCAACCTTCCTTTCGCATATATCCGTTCTACCCCCAAGGACCACGGACTCGAAAACCTTATCGAAGGCGATCTCAAGCGCGGTCAGAAAGTGGTAATCGTCGAAGACCTCGTTTCGACAGGCAAAAGCTCGCTTAAGGCTGTCGAGGCTGTCCGCAACGCCGGCTGCGAAGTCATCGGCATGGTGGCACTCTTCTCATACGGCTTCCCCATCGCAGAGGAGAACTTCGAGAATGCAGGCGTACGCCTCGTAACCCTCAGCAACTACAATGCGATGCTCGACGCTGCGCTCGAGACAAAATACATCTCTGAAAGCGACCTGGAGACACTCCACGACTGGCGCAACAACCCCGCCGAATGGCAGCCCATCCGCTGATATGTCGAAGTACACGTCAAAACCCACCGTCGTAGCTCTCACTTCCGAAGACCTCGACGCCCGCTTCGCCGATTTCTCGGCTATGCAGCATAAAATCGACATGCTTCCCGACGACCAGCGTGCCAAGCTCGGCGACGTGCAGTTCACTGCCGACAGCATCGTCATCAACACGAATCAGGTCGGCACAATCACGCTGCGCGTAGCTGAGAGAAAGCCCGGATTCGTAAGGCTCAACGCCGAGAATTCGCCGGTACCCATGCACATCGACATCGCCTACAAACCCGTCACCGAAAGCAGCTCCGAGATTTCCTGCGAAATCGACGTTGAAATCCCCGCGCTGCTGCGCACCTTCGTCGGTCCGACACTCCAGAAAGCCGCAGACCAGTTCGGCACCATTTTCGCCGCGATGGCATAAGACTTCCGGCATGGCAAAGGCGGCGTTCAACAAGCTCGCGGCGTTCGTTATCGCCGCATCGGCGGCAGCCGCCCTCACTTCGTGCCATTCCATCGACGACGACCGCATACCCGTCATGCCAGTCAACATTCTCTTCCCCACCGTTGCCGAATGGAATGTCTACGGCGTCGCCGGCGCCACCGACTACCGTTACTTCATTCTGGAGAACCGCGTGCCCTCCAACTTCCCATACACCGCCATATCCGCCACCGGGTACGGCGGCGTTCTTCTTGTCAGCGACGTCCTCGGCGAGCCGAAGGCATTCGACCTTTCGTGCCCCGTCGAGGCACAGCGCGACGTGCGCGTCGCCATCGACACCGAGAGCATGACCGCACGCTGCGACAAGTGCGGAAGCGAGTACGACGTTTTCTCTCTTCTCGGATACCCTCTCGGCGGTCCTGCCGCTGAAAAAGGATACGCTCTCCGCCGATATTACGTCGGAGCCGGACGCGACGGCTCCTACCGACAGATAGGATACTGACATGAAAAGGCACTACATAGGGCTCTGGCTTCTCCTTGCAGTGGCGTTCGCCGTCTTCGCCATCGCCTCGGCATTCGACATGCCCGTCATCGCCGGACATCAGCTCAAATCATCGGGGATAGCATCGGCACTATTCCCCGAGGAACAAGACACAATAGTACCTGCCGACACGACGACCGTATCCCAGCCGACGCCGACTTTCCCCGTTCCGTGCGACACCACGGCTAAGACCATTCTCTTCATAGGCGACTCCATGCTCGAAGGACTCGGTCCGCGTCTTGCCGCCTACGCCGAAAAGAACGGGCACACGCTCTACGAGGTCATGTGGTACAGCTCCACCTCGGAAGTCTGGGGACGCTCCGACAAACTCGCCGGATACATCGAGCGCCTCAAGCCCGACTACATGTTCATCTGCCTCGGAGCCAACGAGCTTTTCGTGAGCGACATAGCTCGCAAGCGCGATGCATACGTCAAGAAAATAATAAGCGACATCGACACGATTCCATACGTCTGGATCGGACCTCCAAACTGGAAGGAAGACACAGGCATAAACGACCTCATACGGCGCAACACCCCGCAAGGAGCGTTCTTCCTCAGCGACGGCATGCACTTCGACCGTTCCAAGGACGGCGCGCACCCCACACGCCGCTCCGCAGCACTGTGGATGGACAGCGTGGCTCGATGGATGCCGCAGCATGCCCTCCACCCGATACGCATGGAGCTGCCCGACAAAGAATCGGCTCGCGCACAGCGCATTTTCGTCCATCAGCCAAACGAAAAATAGACTGATGAGCGCCTTCACCGACAACATCCTCGGCATTCTCAGCTACGACCCCTCGTCGCCGATGCTCTTCTCGTCCGGCACTTTTTGGGCGCTGTTCCTCGTCTTTATGCCGCTCTACGGCTTCCTGCGCCGCACCAGATGGCAGATGCTGCTCTTCGTGGTGGCGTTCAGCTTCTATTTCTACTACAAGAGCAGCGGCGTATTCGTCCTGCTCCTCGCCGCCACATCGCTCGTCGACTGGACGCTCTCGCGCCTGATGTCGGCTCCCGGCAGGTCTGTAGCGTTCCGCCGTACCTGCGTCGGCATCTCCCTCGCCACGTCGCTGGGCATCCTCGCCTACTTCAAGTACGCCAACTTCTTACTCTGGAACATCAGCGCCATGGTGCAGGCTAACTTCCAGCCTCTCGACCTTATTCTCCCCGTCGGCATATCGTTCTACACCTTCCAGTCGGTCAGCTACATCATCGACGTCTACAAAGGGCGCGTCGAGCCGACACGCACATGGCTCGAATACGCCTTCTTCCTATCCTTTTTCCCCGCCCTCGTCGCCGGTCCCATCGTCCGCGCCGACTATTTCCTGCCGCAGATTGCCAGGAACCACCACGCTACACGCGACGAGATATACATGGGTCTATGGCTCATCATCACCGGCATCGTCAAGAAGGCGATAATCGCCGACTATATCGCGCAGTACAACGACCTCATCTTCCAGACTCCCGGCGGCTATTCCGGTTTCGAGACACTTATGGGTGTCATCGGCTACACGATGCAGATCTACTGCGACTTCTCCGGGTATTCCGACATGGCTATCGGCATAGCGCTCATCATGGGCTTCAAACTCGCACAGAACTTCAACTTCCCATACAAGAGCCGTAACCTCACAGACTTCTGGCGCCGCTGGCACATTTCCCTCTCCACATGGCTCCGCGACTATATCTACATCCCCCTCGGAGGCAACCGCAAGGGCACCGCGCGCACCTATGTCAACAATTTCGCCACCATGCTCATAGGCGGACTGTGGCACGGTGCGGCATGGAAATTCGTCTTCTGGGGAGGCATGCACGGTGCGGGACTTGCAGTACACAAGGCATGCAAGCCATGGCTCGGGCGCATTCCCGACAACTGGTTCGTCCGCGCCATGTCGTGGCTCATCACAATGGTGTTCGTCTCCGCTCTGTGGGTGTTCTTCCGTGCCGACAGCTGGCAGGATTCCGTCACCGTCCTCTCCTCCGTGTTCAAGGACTTCTCGCTCGCCTATTTCCCGGCATTCGCCTCAGCACGCATGCTGTGGCTCATCCTGATGCTCGTCATCATCATCGCCCATGCTCTCCCCACCTCCTTCCACGGACGCATCTCGGCAGCCTTTGTCCGCTCGCCCTGGATTGTCAAGCTCCTTGTGTTCATCATCGTCGTCCAGCTCGTCCTCGAACTCCGCAGCGAAGACGTCACCCCCTTCATCTA
>JAGBDG010000290.1 GCA_017937625.1 Muribaculaceae bacterium
ACCGCATCCCGGCATACTTCTACAACAAGGAGGGCGAGCCCGAGAAATATGTAGTAGCTCTAACTCCCGAAGAAGCGCTCGAGAAGGCGCGCAAGCAGAGCGGCAATCCCGACATGACCGCCGACGATCTCCGTCAGGATCCAGACGCCCTCGACACATGGTTCTCGTCATGGCTGTGGCCCATCACCAACTTCGACGGCATCAACCGTCCCGGCAACGAGGAAATCAATTACTACTATCCCACCGCTACTCTCGTCACCGGACCGGACATCATCTTCTTCTGGGTTGCCCGCATGATTATGGCAGGCTACGAATACGTGGGCAAGCAACCGTTCAACAACGTCTACTTCACCGGCATCGTCCGCGACGCCCTCGGAAGAAAGATGTCGAAGAGCCTCGGCAACTCGCCCGACCCGCTCGAGCTCATAGCCACCTACGGCGCCTACGGTGTCCGCATGGGTCTCATGCTCGCCGCTCCCGCCGGCAACGACATCATGTACGACGACAAGCTCGTGGAACAGGGCAGAAACTTCTGCAACAAGATATGGAACGCTTTCCGTCTCTACAAGGGCTGGACTGTCGACGGGTCCGCCGCTCAGCCAGAGGTCAGCGCCTACGCCACCCGCTGGTTCCGCAGCCGCCTCAACGCCACCATCGCCGAGGTCGAGGATCTCTTCGGCAAGTTCCGCATCAGCGAGGCGCTCATGGCTGTCTACCGCCTGTTCCGCGACGATTTCTCGTCGTGGTACCTCGAGATGGTCAAGCCCGCCTACGGCTCGCCTATCGACGGCAAGAGCTTCCGCGAGGTCGAGACTTTCTTCGACGACCTTCTCCGCATGCTCCATCCCTTCATGCCCTTCATCACCGAAGAATTGTGGCAGGCTCTGAGGGAGCGCGCCGCAGGAGAGTCCATAATGTACGCCCCGATGCCCGCGGGCGCAGCCGTAGAGGACGAGATAATTGCCAGGATGGCGCTGGCACAGGAGATTGTCAACGGCGTGCGCAGCGTGCGTGCCCGCAAGAACATCTCTCCGCGCGAGCAGCTTACCCTCCGCGTCATCGGTTCGCTCGACAAGGACGTATGCACCGTTGTCGGCAAGCTTGCCGGAGTGGACAACATCGAACTTGACGCCGCCAAGGATGCCGCAGCATCGTCGTTCATCGCCGGAGCCATCGAGTTCAACGTGCCGCTGAACTCGAGCGTCGACACCGCCGCCGAGATAGAGCGCATAAGCAAGGAAATAGACTATCTGACCGGCTTCCGTGCCTCCGTGCAGAAGAAGCTCTCCAACGAGCGCTTCGTGGCGAACGCGCCCGAGGCTGTCGTCGCCGCAGAGCGCAAGAAGCTCGCCGACTCCGAGGCTAAGCTTGCCACGCTCCGCGCTTCGCTCGAGGCTATGAAATAACTCCTGTTCTCAGAAAAAGCAAAAGAAGACCCCGACGGTGCTCCGCCGGGGTCTTCCCACGTTTCAACTATTTATTTATGAGAACCGATAAGTCCAGTATCACTACTCGAAATACCGGAAGAAGGATGTTATGCCGTTCATCCTTCGTTCATACCGATATAACGCCCCCGCTTCGCCGATTCCCGCGGGCACTGCCCGATTTAACACACAATTTAGTGAAAGATTGTAAATAAATTCGGTCAGTACATAGGCTGTTCGGAATTATATGTATATCTTCGCGAGATAAAGAACCGGTCATGAAAAAAAATGTAATCACAATACTCCTGTTCCTGCTCGCAGCCGTAGGCATCGCGGCAGCTTCGGGACCAAAGCGGGAGTTTCGCGGCGCTTGGCTTCAGACCGTCTGGCAGGACGGCTACCGCACCCGCACAACGGCGCAGAACAAGGCGTATCTACGCGAGCAGCTCGACAAGCTCAAGGCGGCGGGAGTCAACGCCGTCCTCTTTCAGGTACGTCCGCAGTCCGACGCTTTCTATGACAGCAAGATAGAGCCATGGAGCCGCTTCCTCACCGACGGAGGCGCCGCGCCCAAGCCCTGGTGGGATCCGCTCGAGTTCATGGTCGAGGAGTGCCATGCACGCGGCATGGAGCTGCATGCGTGGCTCAATCCCTATCGTGTCACGGGCTCGGCGAAGCAGACTCTGCCGCGCGGTCATGTCTACCACAAGCACCCCGGGCGTTTCGTCCGCTACGACGGCAAGCTCTATTTCAACCCCGGTCTGCCCGAGAACCGTGAGTTTATCATCAAGGTCGTCGACGACATAATAAGCCGCTATGATGTCGACGGCATACATTTCGACGATTATTTCTATCCCTATCCCGTCAAGGGCAAAGAGTTCGCCGACAGCAAGGCTTTCGCCCGCTACGGGGGCGGCATGAAGCTCGGCGACTGGCGGCGCCGTAACGTCGATATGCTCATCGAGGAAGTCCACGAGTGCATACACCGCCGCAAGCCATGGGTGCGCTTCGGCGTCAGTCCTTTCGGCATCTGGCGCAACAAGAAGACGGATCCTCGCGGCAGCGACACCAACGGGCTGCAGAACTACGACGCCCTCTACGCCGACGTGCTGCTCTGGGAGGAAAAGGGATGGGTCGACTATCTGCTGCCGCAGCTCTACTGGGATCTGGGACATAAGTCGGCGTCGTATCTCGTCCTCGTGGACTGGTGGAACCGCAACGCCGGCACCAAGAGGCATCTTTATATCGGTCAGGACGCCGAGCGCACCATGAAATCCGCCGAGCTGTGGCGCAAGGTTGAGCTGACCCGCACCGCCGACCGCGTAAGGGGCAACTGCTGGTGGTCGGGATATTCTGTCACGGCGAACAAGGGTGGCGTCGCCGACTCGCTCGCCGCGCGCTATCAGTCCGTTCCGGCTCTTGTGCCGTCATATCCTTGGATCAGCGGCGAGCGTCCCGCGGCAGTGAGCGGCTTGAAGGCGGAGCACAGGCGTCTGTCGTGGAAAGAGGCAGCGCGGCGTGGTCGCGCGTCCGACGCGGTGAGGTATGCCGTCTACCGCTTCGACAGCCGCGAGGATGTCGACACTGAGCGCGACGGAGCGCTTGTCGCCGTAGTAGGCAAGCCGGAGTACGAGGCGTGCCGTGCCGGAGTGTATGTGGTGACCGCTCTCAGCAGAGTGAACGTGGAGTCAGAACCCTCGTCGCCCGTAGTCATACGATGAGCAAGCCGGTAATATCCGTCGTCGTTCCTGTCCACAATGCCGGGCGCACCCTCGACGCCTGCGTGGCGTCCGTGGCGTCGCAGGGCGACTGCGTCCGCGAGCTTATTCTTGTCGACGACGCCTCGACCGACGGCAGCGCCGCGCTGATGGCGGGGTATGCCGCGCGGTATCCGCGGCTGAGAGTCATCAGTCTGAAGTCGGCGGCCAGGGGAGTGAGCGAGGCACGGAATACGGGCATCTGTGCCGCTGCCGGCGAGTACATCGCTTTCCTCGACGACGACGACGAGTACATGCCCGGTGCATTCGCGGCATTGCTCGGTCTTTTCGACCGCTTCCCGGGCGCCGACATAGCCGTAGGTCAGTTCCGCCAGGGGGCGTATGCCGGCGCCGAGGCGGTTCTCGACCCGCGCGGGGCAGTGGAGGCTACGCTCTATCAGCGTCCGGGCTTCCACGAGTCGGCATGGGGCAAGCTCTACCGCCGCAGTCTTTTCGACGGCGACACGCTTTTCGCCCCCGGCAGGCGCTACGAGGACCTTGAGCAGTGCCCCAGGATATACGCCCGTGCGCGCGCCGTGGCGTTCACCGCCGCGCGCGTCTATCGCTACAAGCCGCGCGAGGGCAGTTTTCTCGCCACGTGGAGCCCCGCGCGCGCCGATGCCCTGTGGGCTGTCGACACCATTGCCGGCAGATTCGGCGGCGTATGTCCCGGCGCGGCGCGCAGCCGCCGATTCAGCGCGTATTTCAACCTGTTCAATCTCGCCGCGGCAAATTCAAATGATGAAATGGTGCGCCGCTGCTGGGCGGAATTGAAAAAAATGCGCGCCGCCGTGCTTCGCGACGGTCGCTGCCGCATGCGCAACCGTATCGCTGCGGCACTCTCATACGGCGGACTGACTTTTACGAGCCTGCTCTCGAAGATGTTCCGATAGGGGCTTGCCCGCGGTTTTTGAAAAAATTTTTTTCATACTGATTTATTGCGTAAATTTGCGGACGGATCGCCGTAGGAGACGGTTCTGCAAACCGTCAGGGTGCAAAAACGTTTATTCTTTATAATATCGGTCACTTTGTATATTTAACAATTATGAAATACCCGCTATTCCTTTTACCCCTCCTTGCCGCAGCATGCCTGAGCTCCTGCGGCACCAAAGAACAGACTGAAGAACAGACCACCGCAGCCGAAACCACCGAGGCGGCGGCTCCCGCCGCAGACACCTCCGGCAAAGTCATCGAGCTGACCGACCCCGGCAAGCTCGCTCCCGGAGTGAAGGTCGACCGCCTGACGGTGGTGGACTTCAACGCCGTGTGGTGCTGACCATGCCGCCGGCTTGCTCCCGTGCTGACAGAGATGGCTCGGAAATATGCCGGCAAGGCTGATTTTATTTCCGTTGACGTCGACCGCTACGGTGAGCTGATGGAGGCATGGAATCTCGGACAGTCTATCCCCGTCGTTCTCTTCCTTAAGCCCGACGGAACATCGACCCGCTATGTCGGAACGGGCGACCTGCTGCCCGCCGGCAGGTTCGATGCGCTTGTCAAGGCGAATCTCTGATCCTGCGCCGTATGACCGTCAGGGAAATAAAGAGCCGCGTCGTCTCGCGTCTGGGCATAGAGTCGCTTCTGCCAATGCAGGAGGAAATGGCGACTGTGAAGCTGCCGTCGCGCGTCCTGCTGTGCGCCCCCACGGGCAGCGGCAAAACGCTCGCCTTCACCATAGCGCTCCTGCGCTCGCTCGAGGGGCAAGCCGACGGGACTGCAGCGGCGCTCGTGATAGCTCCGTCGCGCGAGCTTGTCATCCAGATCAAGGACATCATAGGCATGCTTGCCGCTCCTGAGTACAAGACAACGGCGGTCTACGGCGGTCATTCGTTCGCCACGGAGGCCAAGAGCCTCGAGAACGTACCCGACATAGTCGTCGGCACTCCCGGACGCATCCTCGACCATATCAACCGCGGCAGGCTGAACCTCCACGACACGGCGACGCTCGTCATCGACGAGTACGACAAGGCGCTCGAGCTCGGGTTCTCCGACGAGATGGCAAGGATATGCGGCAGGATGAAAAAGGTCAGGAACCTTTTCCTGACGTCGGCTACCAAGGGTGATATTCCGGATTTCGTCGGCGCGGTTGAGCGCAGTCTCGACTACAGCGCCTCGCACGCCGAGGCGCCGAAGCCGCGAATCGAGGTCTACGGCGTGTCAAGCCCGAGCCCCGACAAGCTCGATACGCTCGGCGCGCTGCTTCTGTCGCTTGGCGGAGTGAAGACCATGGTGTTCGTCAACCACCGCGACGCCGCCGAGCGCGTCTGCGACTACCTCCGGGAGCGCAAGTTTCCCGCCGTCCTCTACCACGGCGGTCTGGAGCAACAGCAGCGCGAGCGCGCCGTCATCCTTTTCGAGAACGGCACGCTGCCCATAATGGTATCTACCGACCTTGCGGCGCGCGGTCTCGACATCGAAAATGTAGGTGCCGTCATCCATTACCATCTGCCCGTCAATGAAGAAGCGTGGACACACCGCAACGGACGCACGGGGCGCATGGGCAAGGACGGACGAGCCTACGCCATAATATCGGAGCACGACAAGCCCGCGTCGTATCTTTCCGGTCTCGGGGCGCTTGACCTGCCTGCCGCAAGCGGCACTCCGGAGCAGCCCCCGGTCGCCACCCTCTACCTCAACGCAGGCAGGAAAGAGAAAATATCGCGCGGCGACATTGTCGGCTTTCTCATACAGAAAGGCGGTCTCGACGCCTCGGAGATAGGCAGAATCGATGTGCGCGACCATTGCGCCTATGTCGCCGTCCCGGCAGCGAAATCACGACAGACAGCAGCGGCTGTGGCACCGTACAAAATCAAGAACACACGTGTCCGCGTGACGCAGCTGAAAATGTGAACAAAACCGGCATGCTGACGTTTTAATATTGATTTCATCACCTGTTCATCATAGAATCCAAACGACAGTGAGCGTCAGAACGACAATTCTAAAAACCGCGAGAGTCATGGCATACACAGTTATGGCTCTGGTTCTTTTTATTGCCGGTCTTGTCATAATGCTTTACTCGCCGTGGGTTCAGGACGGTCTGCGTGAGGCGATAGTAAAGAAATTCAACACACCTTCGCTGATCCTTAGTCTCGACAGCTTCAGGCTGCGCTTCCCGCTGACCGTAGAGGCGACGGGACTCGCCATGATTGCCGAGGGCGATACGGCTGTGGCGGCACGCTCGCTTGATGTGGATGTGAGGCTTCTTCCGCTTCTGCGGGGCGAAGTGGGCGTCAACAGCATCAGGGCTGCCGGCTTGCGCTATAATATGGGCAACGCCGACTCGGCACTGTGGATGCGTCTTGCCGCCGACACCATAGCCGTGAATCCCGCGCGCGTGCGTCTTTCCGACATGGGCATAGAGCTTGACGACGGCATGATAAAGGGCGGCAGGGTTGCCATGGTCATGAAGACCGATACGACTCTGCCCGCCAAACCGGCGCCCCCGACACAGATGAGCATCGTCATCAGGCGTCTCGCTCTCGACGATTTCACCTACAGCATGCGCATGATGCCCACCATCGACACCCTGAGCGCGCATATTGTCTCGTCGGAGCTCGTCGGCGGCACGATAGACATGCTCGGTCAGAACATCAGCCTCGGCCGCTTCGGCGGCAACGGGCTTTCGGCTCGCTATATAGTGCCCGACAGCGCTACCATTGCCGCAGAAGGTCCGTTCCCGACAGCGCCAGCTGTTCCGGACAGCCTTCGTTCGGCTCCGTGGACCGTCAGGATAGATACAATAGCTTTCACGGCTTCGGATGCGCTCTATGCCACTGCCGGCTACGAACCGCTGCCCGGGCTCGACTTCGCCTATATAGCCGTCGACAGCCTCGACCTCGGCATCAACAATTTCTACAACCGCGAGACAAGCGTCCGGGTGCCTCTCAGGCTCCGCGGTACGGAACGCTGCGGCGTGACGCTCGATCTTGACGGCGAGCTTGTCATCGACTCCGTGGCTCTCGCCTTCAAGGACGTCGCTCTCGAGACGCCGCGCGGCACATCCCTTGCCTTTGACGGACAGATGGGCATGGGCGACCTCGCAGCCGACCCGAATCTGCCCCTGAGTCTGAATCTTAAGGGACAGTTCGCCCCCGCCGACCTTTCCGACATGTTCCCGGCATTCATGCCGTACTTCAAGGCTATCCCGCGCTCCGACGACGTGCGCCTCGAGGCAGAGGTCGACGGCACCACGGGCAGACTCGAGATACCCGTCCTTGCGCTCGACCTCAACCACTGCGTCAGCCTTGACGCCGAAGGATATGTCGAAAACTTCATGACCCCCGACCACCTCGGCGGCGACATAAGGATAAAAGGCAGGATTATCGACGTCAACTCGTTCAAGAACGCCGTTCTCGACAAAGCTACCGCCTCAGCGCTGCGTGTGCCTCCCATGAGCGTCAACGGTCGTGTGGCAATGCGCGCGGGCACCGTCTCGGGCAAGCTCGCGGCAGTGACGAAAGGCGGCAGGGTAGGGCTCGACGCCCGGTGGAACGGACGCGCCGAGAGGTATAAAGCGGACATAAAAACGACGACCTTCCCCGTCGACGCGTTCATGCCGCTGCTCGGAGTGGAGGATGTCACCGCAAACCTCAGCGTCGAAGGGAAAGGCTACTCGCCTTTCAGGAAAAGCACAAGCATAGGAGCCGCGGCGACCGTCGCGGAGCTTACCTACCAAGGCACTGCGTACCGCGACGTCAGGGCTACGGCGAAGCTTGCCGACGGTATCGCCGAGGTCAATGTCGAGAGCGACAACGACGCCGCCGACCTCTCGGTGCATGCCACAGGCAACCTCGCCGGCGACACTTACACGTGGAGCGGCACCGTCAACGGGCGATACATCGATCTCTATGCCCTCAAGCTTGTCGAAGAACCCTCGTCGGTCGAGTTCGAGATGACCGCCGAAGCTACCATAGGACCGGGCAAGAACGACATATCGGGCAAAGTCAACGTCGGCGACCTCTTCTACCGCACCGTCAACGGAACAATAGGCATAACTGACCTCGACGCCCACCTCGCCGCCAACGACTCCAGCACCGCCGTGGCTCTCCGCAACGGCGACATGACCGCCAACTTCAGCTCGCCTGCGAGCCTCGACAGCCTCATGGCGCGCTTCGCCGACGTAGCAGCCATAGCCTCCGCGCAGCTGCGCGACTACAGCATCAATTTCGACACGCTCAGCCGTGCAATGCCGCGCTTCGACCTGAGCGTCCGCGGCGGCAGCTCGAACCTTGTCAACGGCATACTCGCACCCTCGAAGATGTCGGTGCGCTCTTTCAGCCTGAGCGCCATGAAGGACAGCATATTCTCCATCGACGGCAAGGTGCTCCGCTTCGACACGGGCGACATGACTTTCGACACCATCTACGTCGACGGACACGAGCACGGCAGGCATTTCCACCTCAACGCGGGCCTCGCAAACAAGCCTGGCAACCTCGACGAATGGCACAAGGTGACCCTCAACGGTGCTGCCGAAGGCAATGCCATGGCGCTTAGGCTCCATCAGGAAAATATCAAGGGCAAGACGGGATTCGACATAGGGCTTGTCGCCGAGGCGTCTGCCCCCGACAGCAGTATAACCGTGCACGTCAAGCCTTTCAATCCGGTCATCGGCTACCAGGACTGGAGCGTCAACGACGACAATTTCATAAGCTACACCATACCCACACAACACATCGACGCCAAGCTCTACATGAACGGCGGAAACAGCTCCCTGCAGGTTTATACGGAAGAAACGGATACTCACGACTCCCACGGGCACAATCAGGAAGACCTCGTCATCAAGCTCGGCAACATCCACATACAGGACTGGATAGCCGTCAATCCTTTCGCTCCGCCGATGAAGGGCGATGTCAACGCCGACGTGCGCCTCAACCGTCACGACGGCAGGCTTGTGGGCAACGGCAGCGCCGGAATTACCGATTTCCTCTACGGCAAGGAAAAAGTCGCCGACTTCAGAGCCGATTTCGACGTGGCGGCATCGCTTGACGGAACTGTAAATGCAAAAGCCGACCTGTTTGTCAACGGGCTAAGGACCATGACTCTCTCGGGCGCGCTTAACGACAGCACGGCGGTCTCGCCTCTCGACCTTGACTTTTCTGTCATCCACTTCCCGCTCGCCACGGCTAACCCCTTCCTGCCGCCTACCGTCGGCAAGCTCTCGGGCATGCTCAACGGCAGCCTCAAGATAAGCGGCACGCAGGCTAAGCCGATAATGAACGGCGTCCTCGACTTCGACTCCACAGCCGTGCGCCTCGCCATGACCGGCACTTCGTACGCCTTCAGCGAGGAACCTATAAACGTGACCGACAACATAGTGGAACTCAAGGATTTCACAATCAGCGGCTGCAACAATCGCCCGCTGAGAGTAGACGGAACCGTCGACATCTCCGACATGGCAGACATGAAGATGAATCTGTCGCTCAAAGCCGATAACATGATGATTGTCAACAGCACACGTGCTGCCCGCGGCGCCGACATATACGGCAAGGGCTACATCAGCCTCGACGCCAACGCCCACGGCTCGATGAGCCTGCTGCAGGTCAACGCCGACCTCTCTGTCAATTCCGGCACCAACATATACTATGTGCAGCCGGAGACAACCAATGCGCTGATGAACAAATCGACCGAAGATATGGTGAAGTTCGTCAATTTCACCGATTCCGCTGCCGTGGCGCGTGCCGACTCGCTGACCAACAGCGGCATGGCACTGTTCCTCGACGCGATACTTACCTTACAGGAAGGCTCGGTTGTCAATGTCCTTCTGTCGGCAGACGCCTCGAACAGCGTGCGCCTCGAGGCTAACGGTACCCTCACGTACACCATGACCCCGCTCGACAATCTCGGTCGCCTGACGGGTCGCCTCAACATCAACAAGGGCTATGTCCGCGTGACGCCGCCGTTCATGTCGGAGAAGATGTTCAACTTCGAAGACAACAGCTATGTCTCGTTCAGCGGCGATGTCCTCAACCCGACGCTCAATGTCCATGCTGTCGACGTCATGAAGGCTAATGTGACCGGCGAGGGTCAGAATTCGCGCCTTATCAATTTCAATGTGCTTCTGGGAGTGACAGGCACCCTCAGCCAGATGGACGTCAAGTTCGACCTCGCAACCAACGACGACATGACGGTGGCGAACGAGCTTGAGTCGATGAGTCCCGAACAGCGAGCCAACCAGGCGATGAACATGCTCCTGTACAATGTCTATACGGGTCCGGGTACCAAGGCTAACTCGTCGCTGTCGGGCAATCCGCTGTTCTCCTTCCTCGAGTCGCGTATCAACTCGTGGGCGGCAAGCAACATCAAGGGCGTCGACCTCTCGTTCGGCATCGACCAGTACGACCGCACAGTCAACGGCAGCACCTCGCAGACTATGAGCTATTCCTACCAGGTGTCGAAGGCGCTCTTCAACGACCGCTTCAAGATCGCCGTGGGCGGCAACTACAACACCGATGCCAATGCCGACGAGAACTTCTCGCAGAATCTCATAAACGACATATCCTTCGAGTACTACCTCAACGACGCGCACACAATGTATGTCCGTCTTTTCCGCCACACCGGCTATGAGAGTATCCTCGAAGGCGAAATCACCCAGACAGGTGTCGGTTTTGTCTACCGCAGGAAGCTGAGACGCGTGGGCGACATGTTCCTCCCCGTGAAGTATGTCAAGCGCCTCATCGAGAAACAGAACAACAGATACAAGGACAAAGCAAACGATAACGCAAGATGAGCAATATCTCCAACATACTGAGAAAAGCCGCGGCACTCTCCGCTGCCATGCTGCTCCTTGCAGCATGCTCGACCACCTCGCGCATACCGGCAGACGACATCCTGTACACCGGCGTGAAGAAGGTGGCGATAGCTCGCTCCGACAGCGCGGCTGTCCCCGCGGAGGTAGCCTCTGCTGTCCGTACGGCTGTCGACGTGGCTCCCAACAACTACCTGAAGATGTTCCACTGGCGATATCCGTTCCCCGTCGGTCTGTGGGTCTACAACCACTGGGATGAGCCGAAGAAGGGCATAGGCCGGTGGATCTACAACAAGCTCGTCGAAGAGCCCGTACTCCTTTCCGACGTCCGTCCCGAAGTACGCTCGCACATGATAGAGCAGATACTCGACAACAACGGATATTTCAGCGGGACGGCAACCTACACCCTCTCGCAGGGGCGCAACAAAAAGAAGGCGAAGATTATTTACGAAGTCAATCCCGGAAGGGAATACCCCATACGCAATGTGCAGCTTCTTCCCGACAGCACGGCGCTTGCGGCGATGATCGACTCCCTCGCCCGCGCCGACTCATATCTTGCTTCTGATCGTCCGCGTTACTGCGCCGACTCGCTGAGCATCGCCCGCACGCGTATCACCAACAGCCTGCGTAACCGCGGCTACTATTTCTTCCGTCCGGAGTACATAGAGTATCTTGCGGACAGCATTGCCTATCCAGGCGAGATTGAGCTCCGTCTTGTGCTTGACTCCGCGCTTCCGAAGTTCGCCCTCGAACGCTACCGCACGGGAAAGGTAACCCTGCACGTCGACCGCAACGAGGGCGGAGGCATCCCCGACACCATAGCTATGAAACGTGCCACCCTCGTACAGATGCGTCCCTCGAAGCTGCGTCAGAAGTCGATAGAGGAGTGTATCAGCTTCCGTCCGGGACGCGTGTTCTCGGTGCGGAACATGGACCGCACACAGACAAATCTATCCCGTCTCGGCATCTTCAGGACAATTAATATAGAGGCAAAGCCGGATACTGCGTCCAGAGACGAGAAGCTGCTTGATGTTGATATTTTCTGCACGTTCGACATCCCGCTTGAGACTTCGCTTGAAGTGAACGCATCCTCGAAATCGAACAGCTACATAGGTCCCGGTCTGTCGTTCGGCGTGACCAACAAGAATATGTTCGGCGGAGGAGAGCAGCTCTCAGTCAAGCTCACGGGTACTTACGAATGGCAGACAGGCTCCGACCGCAGCTCAATATTCAATTCATACGAGGTCGGTCTGACCGGCTCGCTTGCCTTTCCGAGGCTTCTCGCGCCTAAATTCATACCGCGAAGCCGCTATCAGCTCAACTGGACGCGCTTCCAGCTCAATGCCGACCTCCTCAACCGTCCGCATTATTTCAAAATGGCTCAGTTCAATGCCTCGATTAACTATGACTGGCGCCTGCGCCGTCATGTGAGCAACACGCTGACGCTCTTCAAGCTGACGTACACGAACCTCATGCACACCACGGCGGATTTCGACTCCATAATGACAGCTAATCCGGCTGTGGCACAGAGTTTCAGGAGCCAGTTCATTCCCCAGATGATATATACCTACGTCTACGACAGGCAGCTCAATCCGAATAACTCCATAAATGCTTCATTCACCATTCAGGAGGCAGGCAATATCTTCTGCGCAATCTACCGTGCCGCGGGAGTGAAGGGCGAGAAACGCCTTTTCGGCACACCGTTCTCGCAGTTTGTCAAAGGGCAGGCTCAGCTTGTCTGGAATCACCGTATCTATGGCGAGCAGTGGCTTGTGGGACGTGTCGCAGCTGGTGCCGCTCACGCCTACGGCAATTCGAGCCAGGTTCCTTATTCCGAGCAGTTCTATGTGGGCGGAGCGAATTCTGTTCGTGCCTTTACCGTCCGCTCGATAGGTCCCGGCAGCTACAAGGCGCCTCCGGGTCAGCCCGACGATTATTTTGACCGGACAGGTACCTTCAAGTTCGAGGCGAACATAGAGTATCGCTTTCCTATTGCGGGTCCGTTGCACGGAGCGATGTTCGTGGATGCCGGTAATGTGTGGCTTCTCAAGAAGGATTCCATGCGTCCCGGCGGCACGCTCAGCGGAAAGACGTTCTTCCGCGACCTCGCTCTCGGTACGGGCGTGGGACTTCGTTTCGACATAAGTATGCTTGTAATCCGCGGTGACCTCGGCATAGGCATACATGCGCCTTACGACACCGGCAAGAGCGGCTACTACAACATGAAGTCCTTCGGAAAGTCTCTCGCGTTTCACCTTGCCATAGGCTATCCTTTCTGAAAAAGTCGGAATTTCTGTCCCGGCAGCTGCTTCAAGACATAAAAATGCTTAAAAACGAGAAACATGTGGGGCTTTTAGATGTAAAAAGTGTATTTTTGTACACTGAACGTTAAACTGTACGAACATTTTGACGTCTAATAAGTAAAATATACAGAAACAATAATATTACATGAAAAAGGTCACCATCAAATCAGCACTTCTTGCCGCAGCAGCTTTGCTGACGGTCTCGCAGGGAGTCTTCGCTCAGGACTACGAAGATGACCTCTATTATTCTCCTTCTAAGGCCGCCAAG
>JAGBDG010000031.1 GCA_017937625.1 Muribaculaceae bacterium
CCTCGCCGACGAAAACGCAATTGTCATCAAGGAAGGAGACCCTCTCGGGCGTATCTTCTTCCTCGACCTCTATCGTCGGCTTCATCTTCATATCGAGGAATACACTTTCGCCGAGCATGACCGGACCATAGCATACTCCTTGTCCATCCCTTTCGCGAGCACGCTCGCTTTCGGAGCCGTAATGAAGCATCAGGACGCGCCCGGAACAACCTTCAAGCGCCACATGGCTATCGCACGAGGACTGAAGAGCGAAGACGACTATCTCATCAGCGAGATCCTCTTCAACCCCAACACGCCCGAACAGCTCGACGGAATAATCGACAGTCTCACCGAACTCCGCGAGATTGTCCGCGAGAAAGACTACGATCGCATGCGCTCCTACATCAACACCTTCCGCCGCAACATCAGCTGAGCAGAAAAAGCAAAATGCCCATAGACTTGCGTCTACAGGCATTTTTTTGTGCTGTCGGGGTGAGAAGACTCGAACTTCCGACCTCCACGTCCCGAACGTGGCGCGCTGCCAACTGTGCTACACCCCGATTGGCTAAGCGACTGCAAAGTTAATGCATTTTTCCCATTTTGCCAAACTTCACACAACAAATATTTTTCAATACCTGTCGATTGAAGACTGCCAGCCGCCTCCCAATGCTTTGTACAACTGCACCAAAGCGAGGTTTTCATCTCGCACGGCATTGCTAAGACCAATCTGCGCGTCGAAATAGCGGCGCTGTGCGTCCAGCACCTCGATATAGTTTATGCTGCCGCCACGGTACTGCAGCTCTGCAAGCCTCACATATTCCCGTGCCGCATTGCATGAGATTTTTTTCAAGGCTGCCGTTTCACGCACATTACGGTATGCCGTTACGGCATCGTCAACCTCACTGAATGCCTCAAGCACTTTCTGCTCATACTTCAGGCGGCTTTCGTCGTATGCGGCAAGCGCGGCGCGGTAGCGTGCCTTCTTTCTGCCGAACGTAAAGACCGGAGCCACCAGCTGACCGGCGACATAGGAGAACGGAGAACTGAAAAAGCCTTTCAGCGCATCGTTCTCCCAACCACCCTGCAGATTAAACGTCAGCCGCGGAAACCGGTCGGTGTATGCCACACCGACGGCACTCATAGCCGCTCTGAGCTGCTGTTCGGCGGCGCGTATGTCGGGACGGCGTTCCAGAAGCTGCGAGGGGAGCCCTACCGGCAGTGAATCAGGAAGCGGAGACGCCAAATTTGTCCCTCCGCGTGGAATTTCCTCGCCCGGATATGTTCCCATCAGCAGACTCAGGGCATTTTCTGTGGTTCTGATGCGCGTACGGAGGTCGGGGATAAGCGCAGCAGCAGTGGCGTATTCCACCTGCGCCTGCTGATAGACGAGCTCTGACGTCAGACCGCCCTCGAAGCGCAGTTTTGCCTTTGCAACGCCCTCGCGACGCGTCTCTAATGTACGTTGTACGATCGATAACTCGTTGTCAAGGGCTATGAGCCGGAAATAAGCAGACGCGGCTTCCGCTATAAGAGTCATCCGCATGGCTCTCTCGTCCTCCACCGACACCAGCCATTCTGCCTCACCCTTACGCTTCGCCCATCGCAGATTGCCCCACAGGTCGATTTCCCAGCTGAGGTTAGCTTTCAGACCGAACTCCGAATCTTTTTTGGATGATTCGCCGGCATAGTCGTTTGTCTCATGGTCTGCCGTGGCGCCGATATTTACGGAAGGTAATAATGCTGCCTTGCTTATCCGGTACAGTTCGCGCAGCTGCTCGATGTGTGAGGCAGCTGCCTTAATGTTGCGGTTATGCTCAAGCGTGCGGTCTATAATGCCGCAAAGCGTGCTGTCACCATAGAATTTCCACCATTCCATGTCGGCGACAGTCAGCGAGTCACCGGCGCCCGGCACTACAGCCGCCGGAAGATTCAGTTCGGGAGGAGCGCATTTCCTTACGGCAGAACAGGCACCGAGAAGCGGAACAAGCGCTAATGCGATTATAACAGTCTTAAGATGCTTCATTTCTTTAGTTTTTCTTTAGAGGGCGTTTCATAATATCTGTTAAATCACAGGCCAAAAAGTCTGAGATGGATTTATAACTGAGTCGAGGGAGCATAGCGGGGCTATGTGACTGAGACGAAGGTATAAAGACACTCTGAATTTTTGGAGGCGTAGCCTTTGATACCCGCAGGATGCTATTTGAATTTGACTTTGATGTAACCATTCATTTACAATAGTACCGGTTTAACAGATATTATTAAACACCCTCTTAATACGGTAC
>JAGBDG010000291.1 GCA_017937625.1 Muribaculaceae bacterium
CGGGCTTTCTGCCGCAGAGAGCGTCGGCGAGATTCGACAGCCACTGGTCTTTGCGCCGCAAGTCGACAGCGTCGACAATGGCGATTCTGTCGTCCTCTATAATATATGAATTATACGAAATGCCTTTGGGAACAGGATACTGCCCCTCGAAAAGGTCAAGATTCTCGTCGTCGACTCCTATATACCGAATTTTGTCTTTTATTACCTGCATTGTAGTAATACGCTTATTTCATTTTTCAGGCTGCAAAAATAGCCAACTTGCCGATAATACACAAATCTAAGTATAAAACAAAAACAAAGCCGGTATCGACAGTCGACACCGGCATGTTTTTTTCGAAACAGCTTACTGATTATTTCTTGGCAGCTTCGAGGGAAACTTTGCGGAATTCCTTCATGAGTTTCTCAAGCTCGAGAGATGCTTTGCGTGCGCGTGTGCCGGCAGCTTTGTTGTTCTTCTCGCACTGGAGAGCTGCGTCTGCCTTGAATGCCTCGTAAGCTTCGCTGATTTTCTGGAGTAATGCTTCCATGGTCGTTGAAATTTTAAATTATTAAATTAAGTTGACAATCACTTTTCATTTTTATTCAGCCTCATACTCCGTCGTATCGACGATACCGGCTTCGGCGAGAGCCTGACGACGCTCGCGGCAGGTGCCGCAACGTCCGCAGTGCATTTCTCCGCCGCGATAGCAGGAATATGTGGTCGAGTAGTCTATGCCGAGGCGCTTTCCCCGGATAGCTATATCAGTCTTGGTAAGAAGCGTATATGGAGCGCTGACTTGTATTCCTTCGTATGTTCCTTCCTTGACGGCGCCTGCCATTGCGTCGATGAAGCTCTTGCGGCAGTCGGGATATAGGGCGTGGTCGCCGGCGTGGTTCGCTATCATCACAGTGTCGAGACCGTGGCTCTCGGCGAGACCGGCTGCTGCTGCGAGCATGATACCGTTGCGGAAAGGCACGACGGTAGATTTCATGTTGTCGAAATCGTACTCTCCGTCGGGAATGGCATCGGCACCTTCGAGCAGCGAGCTGTGGAAATGGCGTCCGATGAATGAAAGGTCTATCTCTATGAGCTCTATGCCAAGCTCGGCGCAGTGGGCGCGGGCACATTCGAGCTCGCGGGCATTATGATTGGAGCCGTATGAGAAGTTGACGGCGAGGTCAATCTCCGGAGCATACTCGTGGAGCATCGTCACGGAGTCCATGCCTCCTGACAATACCATCAATACGTGTCGGTCTCTTTTGCCCATGTTCGTCAGAGTTTATCGGGAAAAACGGCAAGCAGACGGCTTGAAACCATGTCCTGGTGGTCGGCGTCGCCGTAGTTGGCGAAAGGTATTATTGATATTCCGCCGCGGGGCATGAAAATCCCGCGGACTTCGAGATAGCGAGGCTGCATGAGTCTCACAAGGTCCTTCATGATGATGTTCACGCAGTCCTCGTGGAAGTCGCCGTGATTGCGGAAGCTGAAAAGATAGAGCTTGAGGCTCTTGCTCTCGACCATAAGCCTGTCCGGAATATAATTGATGATTATATGTCCGAAATCGGGCTGACCTGTCTTAGGACACAGAGAAGTGAACTCAGGGCAGTCGAAAGTCACGAGATAGTCGTTCTCGCAATGTTTGTTTTCGAAAGTCTCAAGCAACTCCGGTGCATAGTCGGTAGGATACTTCACACCTGAAACGCCCAGTAAGGAGCATGAGTTCAGTTCGTCTTTAGTACGTGACATGTGGTCTTTTATCCTTTGTCGTTTTATATTTGTCCGAATAATTTCACTTGCAAATATACAAGTAATTGTTTGTTTTGCAAAAAAAATTACTGAAAGCTGTCAAAAAAATACAAAAAATACAGTATTCGCCTACATTTTAACACTCTGAACGGGTAGACGAAGCCCGATTTGTTAAATTTTTAACGCTCCGCAGAGGTCTTCAACCTTCTCGACACCGTGGCGGCGGCAATAGTCCTCGATGCCTTCCACAACCTTGACGCTCACCGAGGGATCGACAAAATTGTACGTTCCGATCTGAATGGCGCGCGCTCCGGCAAGAAGGAATTCGATTGCGTCGGCGGCAGTAGCTATGCCTCCGAGTCCCACTACGGGAATCGAGACTTTTGATGCCACCTGCCAAACCATACGTACGGCTACAGGCTTCACTGCCGGACCGGACAGACCGCCGGTGACAGTGCTGAGTTTCGGGCGCTGAGTCTCGATGTCTATTGCCATGCCCATAAGGGTGTTGATGAGCGAGAGGCTGTCGGCTCCGGCTGCTTCGGCCGCGAGAGCTATATCTGTGATTGACGTCACGTTGGGCGAGAGCTTGACCATAAGATGCCCTTTCCACGCCTTGCGCACGGCGCTGACAACGCTTTCTGCGCCGGCGCAGGTCGTGCCGAAAGCCATACCCCCCTGCTTAACGTTGGGACAGGATATGTTGAGCTCGATGGCACGTATGCCAGTGCGTTCCTGAAGGCGCTCGGCAACAGCCACATAGTCGTCTATCTTCGCACCGGAGACATTCACGATAACCTCCGCCTTGCAGTCGCGCAGAAGCGGATATGTCTCCTCTATGAAATGCTCCACTCCGGCGTTCTGCAGTCCTACGGCATTGAGCATGCCGGAAGGCGTCTCAGCCATGCGCGGGTAAGGATTGCCCTGACGGGGTTCGAGGGTAGTTCCCTTGACCACGAAGCCTCCGAGGCGGTCGAGGTCGATGAAATCGGCATATTCCAGACCGTAGCCGAAAGTGCCGGATGCCGTAAGCACCGGGTTCTGAAGGGTCAGATTGCCTATATGGGTGGTAAGATCTATTGCCATTTCAGTAAACTTGTATTGAATACCGGACCATTTTTGCAAACACAGACGTTGCCGTCTTTCGAATCCTCGACGCAGCACAGACATGCTCCGAGTCCGCATGCCATCTGGTTCTCGAGCGATACTTCGGCGGGGACGCCTTTGGCTGCGGCGAGACGCGCGCATGCTTTCATCATGGGTTTCGGACCGCATACCTGAACGAAATCGAAAGCGCCTTCGGTAGCGGGATGCTGGGTCACAAGACCGTGGAAACCCGCAGTTCCGTCATCTGTGCAGACATGAAGCGGAGCAAGCCCGCTGAAAAGAGCGCATATCTCGGCATCTTGAGCCGTACGGTTGCCATAGACAACCTCAGCTTTGACTCCTGCGGAAAGCAGGGTGCGAAGCTGATAGTAGAGCGGGGCGATACCGACACCGCCGCCCATGAGAAGCACGCGGGTGCCGGCGGCGAACTGAGTGCTGAAACCGTGACCCAAGGGACCGATGATGCGGAGACGGTCGCCGGTGACATACTCACAGAGAGCCTTAGTGGCTGTGCCTATGGGACTCACAAGTAGCTCGAGAGCCTTGTCGGTGCGGTTGAAAATGGAAATCGGGCGGTTCAGGAGAACCTTAGCGCGGTCGACAGCGACTTCCACAAACTGCCCTGGCGCCATCTCCGGCATATCCTTGCCGTCGGTGCGCTCGAGGACAAGATGCAGAAGACCGGAGCCATAGCGCTCCGACACCCTGACGACCGTTTCGAGTTCGTATTTCTTCATAGAATATAAAAAGAGCCGAAGGCGTCTTGCTTTCGGCTCCGATAATGATTGGTTTACTGTGGTGGCGGGAACGAGAATTGAACTCGTGACCTCCGGGTTATGAATCCGACGCTCTAACCAGCTGAGCTATCCCGCCGTTTTGCGAGTGCAAAGTTAAGTCTGATTTTTGAAACTGCCAAATTTTTGCTCAAAAAATTTAATTTTTTCAGTTTCGAAAGCTTCCTTTGAGGTCTACCGCAATATTTTATGTACCTTTGCATAAAATATAATATATTTACCGTGACCAATCAGAAAAGACTTGCCGTGCTTGGCGCCACAGGCTCTATCGGGCGCCAGACACTCGACATAATAGGAAGATACCCCGAACGATACCGCGCCACAGTCCTTTCCGCAGGCAGACGCGTCGACGATCTCATAGCCCTTGCAGAAAAGTTCCGTCCCCGCCTCGCCGTCATCGGCGACGAAGCGCTTCTGCCCCGCCTGCGCGACGCACTCGTACCTCTCGGCATCCGGACATCCGCCGGACCGCAGGCGCTGAAAGACTGCGTCACCGACGACGACATCGACATGGTAGTCACAGCCACCGTCGGCTACAGCGGTCTCGAACCCACTCTCGCCGCAATCGGCGCGGGCAAGGACATAGCGCTTGCCAACAAGGAGACCCTTGTGGTCGCAGGAGAGCTTGTCAACAAGAGGCTCGCAGCTTCGAAATCGCGCATTTTCCCCATCGACTCCGAGCACTCGGCTGTTGCCCAGTGTCTTGCCGGAGAAGACATCAGTCATGTGAAAAGACTGCTCATCACGGCATCAGGCGGTCCGTTCCGCACATGGAGCGCCGAGCGCATAGCCACGGCAAAAGCCGCCGACGCTCTCAAGCATCCCAACTGGAGCATGGGACGCAAGATTACCATCGATTCCGCCACCATGCTCAACAAGGCTTTCGAACTTATCGAGGCACACTATCTTTTCGGTATCGAGCCGTCGAGAATAGAGGCTGTGGTACATCCGCAGTCGATAGTCCACTCGATGGTCGAGTTCGACGACGGCGCCGTGAAGGCTCAGCTCGGTATGCCCGACATGCGCCTCCCCATAGCCTACGCCATAGGAGAGCATACCCGTCTGACCGGAGCCGCAAACACGCTCAGCCTCGCAGATTTCGCCACGCTCACCTTCGAGAAGCCCGACCCCGAGCGCTTCCCCTGCCTGACGCTTGCCCACCGCGCCCTCGATGCCCGCGGCAACTTCGCCTGCGTCATGAACGCCGCCAACGAGATTGCCGTGGAGGCTTTTCTCAACGGTCGCATAGGTTTCAACGACATCTACCGCACGATAGAGGCAACGCTCGCCGCCGTGCCTTTCATTTCGAATCCCGGCTTCGAGGACTACGTCGCTTCGAACGATGAAGCGCGCAGCCGAGCAGCCGAATACATCAACAGTCTATAATAATATATGGAAGAAATCCTCATCAAGGCAGCCCAGCTCGTCGTGGCTCTCGTGCTGCTTGTCACTATCCACGAATTCGGACACTATATCTCCGCCCGCATTTTCGGGGTGAAGGTCAACCGTTTCTATCTTTTCTTCAATCCTTGGTTCTCGCTTCTGCGATACAATCCAATGAAGGGTCAGCTCGAAGTGGTGGCATGGAACAAGGAAGACGGCACTCCCCGCGCCCTCGCCACACTCCGTGTAGGCAAGGAACACAAACCCCGCACCGACGGCAAAAGCACCTGGCGCGACACCATCTACGGACTCGGCTGGCTCCCTCTCGGCGGCTACTGCGACATAGCAGGCATGGTCGACGAGACCAAGGGTACCGACGACCTCGAGTCGACGCCCCAGCCCTGGGAACTCCGCTCGAAACCGGCATGGCAGCGCCTCTGCGTCATGGCGGCGGGCGTCGTGCTCAATTTCGTCCTCGCCATCGTCATCTACATAGGCATAGCCTTCCACTGGGGCGACGACGCCGTTCCTTTCCAGGCAATGAAGGAAGGCATGGACTTCAGCGAGGAATTCAAGCAGGCAGGCTTCCGCGACGGCGACATTCTCATGAGCCTCAACGGCAAGCCTCTCGACATCAACGACTACTCCATCCAGTGGGATATGATACAGCCCGGCTCGCGCGTAGGCGTGCTCCGCGACGGCAAGGACACTGTCGTCACCGTCAGCGAGTCGCTCATCCGCCAGATTGCGGGCAAGGACAAGGACTACATACCCATGTCGATGAGAGTTCCCGTCGTGGTTGCGAAGACCATGCGCGGCGAGCCTGCCGAAGAAGGCGGCATTGCGCAGGGTGACCGCATCCTCACCGTCGGTAACGACACAACGCCCACAATCACCGAGTTCATGCCTGCTCTCGCACGCCACAAAGGCGAGATGACAACCATGCGCGTGCTCGGCAAGGACGGCAGCGAGCGTCTTGCCACCGTCGGCATCAATGAAGCCGGCAAGATCGGCATACAGATGCTCAGCCCCTTCGACATCTTCGAGCGAAGCACCGTCAGCTACTCATTCCTCCAATCCATTCCGCGAGGCTGGGAAATCGGCACCGACCGCCTGACAAGCTACGTCTCGTCGCTTAAGCTCGTCTTCACCAAGGAAGGCGCCAAGAGCCTCGGCGGCTTCGGCACCCTGGGCGACCTCTTCCCGAACCAGTGGAACTGGTACAGCTTCTGGCAGATCACCGCGTTCCTCTCGGTCATCCTCGCCTTCATGAACGTACTGCCCATCCCCGCTCTCGACGGCGGATACATACTTTTCCTCCTTGTGGAGATTGTAACACGCCGCAAGCCCTCCGACCGCTTTCTGGAGATTGCCAACACCTGCGGTCTTTTCCTTCTCCTCCTGCTTCTGGTATATGCCAACGGCAACGACATCTACCGCTTCTTCATAAAGTAATAACGACATGAACAAGACAGACATGCCCGTTCTCAACCTCCGGAAGGGCAAAGAAGAATCTCTCGACCGTTTCCACCCCTGGGTTTTCTCGGGAGCGCTCACAAGGATGCCCGAGCCCGGCAAAGACGGCATAGAGGAAGGCGACCTCGTCAAAGTAGCCGCTGCCGACGGCAGAATCATCGGCACCGGTCACTTCCAGATAGGCAGCATCGCCGTACGCATGCTCACGTTCGACCAGAACGAGACCATCGACAGCAGTTTCTACAGCCGCCGTCTCCGCGAGGCATACACCCTTCGCCAGACTCTCGGACTGCCCGACAATAATACGACAGCGTTCCGCCTTGTCCATGGCGAGGGCGATTTCTTGCCCGGACTCGTGGTCGACATCTACGGTCCTACTGCTGTTGTGCAGGCTCATTCCCCGGGCATGCACTTCGCCCGAGAGATTATAGCCAAAGAGCTGACTGAAATAAAGGAACTCGACATACGCAGCGTCTACTACAAGTCGGAGACCACCCTGCCCTACAAGGCTCAGCTCGACGCGCGCAACGACTATATCATAGGCTCGTTCCTCGGCGACACAGCTCTTGAGAACGGTCTGAAGTTCCGCGTCGACTGGCTGCGCGGTCAGAAAACGGGATTCTTTGTCGACCAGCGCGACAACAGGGCTCTCGTGCGCCGCTACAGCGCCGGGCGCAGCGTGCTCAACATGTTCTGCTACACCGGAGGATTCTCGGTCTACGCCCTCGACGGAGGCGCCAGAGAAGTCGTGTCAGTCGACTCGTCTGCGAAGGCTATCAGCCTCACCGAAGCTAACGTCGAGCTCAACTTCCCCGGCGACACACGCCACGCGGCAGAGGCTACCGACGCATTCAAGTACCTCGACAACATGGAGGCTGGACGCCACGACCTCATCATCCTCGACCCGCCGGCATTCGCCAAGCACCGCAGCGCGCTCCACAATGCCCTGCAGGGCTACCGCCGCCTCAACGCCCGCGCCTTCGAGAAAATAGCTCCCGGCGGAATCCTGTTCACGTTCTCGTGCTCGCAGGCGGTCAACCGCGAGCAGTTCCGTCTCGCCGTGTTCAGCGCGGCGGCGCAGAGCCGCAGAAAGGTGCGCATACTCCATCAGCTCACCCAGCCCGCCGACCATCCCGTCAACATCTACCATCCCGAGGGCGAATACCTCAAGGGACTTGTCCTCTATGTGGAATAAGCGGCGGATCGCCAATCATCAGAAACATTACCTAAATCTATATGAAACCACTCAGCGCCATAGCTACCGCAATCATGCTCGGTTCTCTCTTATGCTCATGCTCCCGGCAGGAGGCTAAAAGTCCTGCTGAAGATGTAATCGAACGTTTCGCGGGCGCGGAACTGCCTGTCGACGTCAGCCTCAACCTTGAGAAACAGGACGGCTGCGACGTTTTCACTACAGAAGTCACCGACGGACGCCTCTCCATCGAGGCAAGCAGCCCCGTCGCCGCATGCCGCGCGTTCTACACATACCTTAAAGAAAACGGTTCGGGCATAGACTCCTGGACCGGCAAGCGCATCGACCTCCCCGAGGAGCTTCCCGACATGGAGAAGCGGCAGGTCGTGTCACCTTTCCGCCACCACTACTATTTCAACGTCGTCACTTTCGGCTACTCGATGCCCTACTGGGACTGGCAGCGCTGGGAACGCGAGATCGACTGGATGGCGCTCCACGGCATAGACATGCCTCTCGCACTTGTGGCTAACGAGGCTATATCAGCGCGTGTTTTCAAGAAAATAGGACTCACCGACGAGGAAATAAACGAGTATTTCGTCGGTCCGGCACATCTGCCCTGGATGCGAATGGGAAACATCAGCTCCGTCGACGGTCCCATGCCCGAAAAATGGCACAAAGGTCAGATAGAGCTCCAGCACAGGATACTCGAGCGCATGCGCTCGCTGGGCATGAAGCCCATCTGCCCCGCTTTCGCCGGATTTGTTCCGGAAGGCGTAAAACGCCTCTATCCAGACACGCAGCTGTCCGAGACCTCGTGGCTCGGCGGTGTGTCGAAAAACTGGATGGTTTCGCCCGACTCTCCCCTATTCAGGAAAATCGGTCAGATGTTCATCGAGGAATGGGAGAAGGAGTTCGGCAAGTGCGACTACTACATAGCCGACAGCTTCAACGAAATGGAGATTCCTTTCCCGCCCAAAGGCACGCAGGAACGCTACGACATGCTTGCCAAGTTCGGCGACGCTGTCTACAGCTCTATCCGCGGCGGCAATCCCGACGCTGTGTGGGTGATGCAGGGATGGATGTTCGGATACATGCGCGACATCTGGGATTACCCTACCCTCGAGGCGCTCGTCAGCCGTGTCCCCGACGACAAGCTTCTCCTTCTCGACCTTGCCGTGGACTATAACAAGTGCTTCTGGAAGATAGATTATAACTGGGAGTTCTACAAAGGTCTGTACAACAAGCAGTGGGTCTACAGCGTCATTCCCAACATGGGTGGAAAGAACGCACTCTCCGGCATTCCCGAATTCTACGCCAACGGCAAGTTCGCGGCTCTCGACTCGCCCAACAAGGGCAATCTTGCAGGCTTCGGCATGGCTCCCGAAGGCATAGAGAACAATGAGGTACTCTACGAACTCATCTCCGACGCAGGATGGACCGACAGGAAAATCGACATCGACGACTGGTACCGCAACTACACCCTCTGCCGCTACGGACAGACCGACAGCTGCCTGATGAAGTCGTGGCAGCTCCTGCAGAACTCCGTCTACAGCACCCTCGTCGACAATCCGCGCTACAACTGGCAGTTCCGCCCAGGAACCATGTACAGCGGCAACGTAAACATCAACGACGACTTCTACGCCGCCGTCGAGGAATTCGCCCGTCCCGCCGGGAAATTCGCCGAGTCGCCCCTCTACGTCGACGACCTCATCGAGAACACCGTCCACTACATAGGCGCGAAGATGGAAGTGCTGCTAAAGAACTGGGAGACAGCATTCAGCAACAACGACATGCAGCTCGCCGAGGACATCGAGAAGCAGTTCGCCGAATTCGCTCTCGGAGCCGACCGTCTGCTTGTATCCCACCCGAACATGCGTCTTGAAGGCTGGATCGAGAAGGCTCGCAAGGCAGGTGACACCGAAGAACTCAGCGACTACTACGAACACAACGCCCGCCGTATCATCACTATATGGGTAAAACCGCCGCTCGACGACTATGCCGCACGCATCTGGTCGGGTCTCATCCGCGACTACTATCTTCCCCGCTGGCAGCAGTACTTCAACGGAAAACGCAACGATACGCCCGTCGATTTCGTCGAATGGGAAAAGAAATGGGTCGAAAGCGAGGGCACATCAGAGATGAAGCCCTTCGACAATCCTCTGCAGGCATCCCTCGACCTCCTCGCGAAGGCATCGCAAGTCAAGGCTTTGCCCGAAAACGTAGCAGGTTCCGAGCGTCTCGGAGGCTGGTCTCCATCCGATTTCGGCACCGGCAACAGCACCGAGCTGCTGTGGAACCTTCCCGCAGCAAAGGCAAAGAAACTCAAGGAAGTTCGTTTCCTCCAGACACGCGGCGAAGGCAATGCTTCGCTCGACAGCATAACCCTCGAGATGGACGGGCTGAGCTATAAGCCCGTTTACGTCACCACTGGCGCCGACGGTGCCATCACAGCCCGTTTCAGCGTTCCGGAAAGCGCCACCGGCAACAACAGCTGCCGTCTACGCGCCGTTGTCTCGCGCAGCAACGGCAGCAAGTCGCACGGCATGGTATCCAAAGTTCTCGAAAAATAATGATTGAATATATAAAAGGTGAGATCACCGGACTGAACCCCGCCGCAGCCGTCATCGAGACGGCTGCCGGGATTGCTTACCGCCTCAGCATAACCCTCCCTACCTATGCCGCTCTCGAAGGCAAGGAACGCGGAAAACTTTTTGTACACGAAAACATCCGCGAGGACGCATGGACGCTCTACGGATTCGCCGAGGAGCGCGAGCGCGAGCTTTTCCGCGCCCTCATCGGAGTGTCGGGCGTAGGAGCCGCCACAGCGGTGATAATCCTGTCGTCGCTGCAGGGCGACGAGCTTGCCGCTGTCATTACCGCAGGCGACGCAAAGAGACTCAAGAGCATAAAGGGTATAGGCGCGAAGACTGCCGAACGTATCATCGTTGACCTACGCGACAAGCTCAAGACCGACGTGGATATAGCCTCGTTGCCCTTCGCTACCACAAAACGCCCGGAGGCTTACGACGAGACCATCGCGGCGCTCGTAATGCTCGGATTCGAACGCAAGGCTTCAGAAAAGACCGTGTCGGCGATATTCGACGCCGACCCCGCCATCAAGGTGGAAGCCGCCATCCGCAAGGCTCTCTCCATGCTCTGACAGGCTGCCGTACGATATTCCTGCGGCTTGCAGTTGCCGGAAATCCTCGTCGCGCAACCCCGACTCACGGAGCGGCACTGCCTCGTCATAATCGTTGAGATATACCCTCTCGGGAGGCGTGTAAGCCGTCTCGCACAAGGCTGCGCGCGTATCTAAGAACCGCGTGTCGGCGCCGGCGAGCGACAGAAGAGTATGGAACACGCTCCGGCTCGTCGAAATGTCCTTGCCGCTGTTTGTCCGTACACATTCAGACTTTTCGGGATACGTTTTTCTATAGGAATCAGACATCCATACGAACATCGGCACATGCAGCTGACGATATGTCGGTGTGGGCGAAGCATGTAGAAAACGCCTGCGGTCATCGTCATAGATATCCTCGCCATGGTCGGCGGCATATACCACTGACGCGGGAACATTGCGCCGCTCAACTATGCCTATAATGCTGTCGAGAACAGTGTCGATATATCTTATGCTGTTGTCGTAGGCGTTTATCAGCCGCTCGCGGTTGTCGGCGGAAGCGTCACACGGGCTGTCGGGTGTAAAACGGCTGAAACGCTCCGGATAGCGCTCCTTATAGCAGAAATGCGAGCCATACGTATGAAGGACTACAAAACATTTTCGCGACTTGTTACGCATGAGGAAACTGTCGAGCAAGCCGCACAGCTCGTCATCATAATGCCTGGTCCCGTCATCGGTGATAAAACATGTCTCGTCTGCCTCCCTGCCGAAGAAATCTATAAGCGAATGATTGCGTTTCTGGTTCGACAGCCACGCAGTGGCATAGCCTGCGTCCTTGAAAACATCCATTATTCCCCTGCTCCGGTATATCGAGTCGCCGAACTCTACTGCCGATAGATGCGACAGCATAAGCGGCACGCTCTTGTGCGTAGTATTGCTTTCGCTGAGTGCCTTGGGACAGCATACAAGACCTTCACGTCTGCTTAAGCGCGGATTGGTAGGACGGTCATAGCCGAACAGCTGCCAGTTTCCGGCACGAGAGGTCTCGCCGACTATCAGCACATATATTTCCGGCTGTGCCGTATAGCGGGTGTCGGTGGCGTCAAAGGAAAAATTCCGTGAGTTGGCATAGTATGTCTCTGTCCTTTCGGTGCGTCCTGCAGCGCAAAACATATTCGACACTACATTGACAGGAAAAAGCTTGCGGTCCGGTCGGTAGTCCGATACCGCTACGTCGGACATCAGGCACACAAGTCCGGCGGTTGCGAGCACGCCTCCTGCGACAATGGCGGGACGTCGGCGCGCACGGTTGAGACTCGTTTTACTGACGGTCAGCCATATAGCCACACCTATAGGCGGCAGATAGAGAGCCAGAACCGTTATTATTGCCGTACTCAGGCTTCCAAGCAGCTCGCCCGCCTCCGAAGGGTTGGTAGTCGCCACGTTCAGGAACATGTCGATGGCAATTATCGACTCGCCGTAGAGAAAGAGAAGCACTATCTGAAAGGCGCAAAGCACCATTATCGGTATGAGAAACAGCGCAGTCCGCCCCGGGCGCTTCCACAGAGAGCACAGAAGCAGCCACACGCCGACAGGAAGAAGGAAGTTGACGGCGCGGTCGAGAGCCGAATAGCTGATTTCGGTGATGTCGAGAGCTATGTTCGGCACCACGAGAAGCAACGGCAACAGCCACATGAGCACCGTCACCGTCGTCCGCGTCACCTTGTCGCCCGTACTGTATGTTCTGTCAGAACGCTTCATTTATACTGAAAATAAAACCTCTCTGGTGCTTTCCGAAGCCAAGGTCGACACGCACGTTGACTCGTTTTTTGAACTCCCATCGGTAGCCTATGCCGTAGTTGGGAAGAATCTCGCGAAACCGCAGATCCTCGAAGCGTGGGAACACCGTACCGGCACCTACCCACGCCACGGCGCCGCTGCGACCGTAGATGTGCTGCCTGAGTTCCACGCACACGTCCATCTCGCATTTGTCGCGATAGCGTCCCTCGAAGTAGCCACGCATGTTGTCGCTGCCTCCGAGAGTCGAGAGCAGTCCCCACGGCGTGTTGCCGTAGGTGAAACGGGAGCTTAGCTGCATGGCAATGACACCGCCCTTCCAGACACTGTGATACCATGCCATATCGAGCGACGTAAGCGAGAAAGAATAGCGGTTGAGCATGAATCCCGGATTGAATCGCTGGTCGAGGCGGAAGACCATGCCGCGGCTCGCGTTCGTGATGAAGTCGCGGCTGTCGTACTGTATGGTGAAACCTACACCGAAGTTGAATGTCCTCTTGTCCTCGCCTCTCCACAGCCACGGCTTCTGGAAATCGCGGCCGTTCACATAGTCGAAGGTCAGCATCGGACCGACATAGACATTGCGAAGCACCTGCCACAGCAGTTTTGTCTCGGCATGGGAGCACAGATATTTGTATTTCGACTCGTTGTCGTCGTTCACGTTGTCGTCATAGCCTATGCCCCAGAATTTTGACTTTATCGAGGCAAAATTGACGTCATAGGCAAGTCTCACGCGGTCGGACGGGAATATATGGTTACCGCGCAGACCGAGCTCGAAGTGCATGCTCGTGGTAGCCTTGAAATAGAGCGAGACGTCGGAGGGCATGAGCAGGCTGTCTTTATCCGACGTGCGGTAAAGTCCTGCGGCGACAAGTCCGACGCCGAATTTCGTGTCGGTGGAATAGTACGGACCGCCGATGAG
>JAGBDG010000292.1 GCA_017937625.1 Muribaculaceae bacterium
CTGTGTCCGGCTCCGGCGCGGCCATCGACTCGCTCTCGCAGTCGGCATAGCTGCAGCACGCGGTGTTGTCTTCCGACGGCACGTTACCGGCGCATAGAGGCGCCCCGGCATTACGGTCGAGCAGAAGAAGACGCACGTCGGATGCGACGCGGCGCGGACAGATGACTGTCAGAACCGTCTCGAATCCTTCGGAAGGCTCAAGCGCGGATGTCACCTCAGCGCCGAGAAGCTCCGCCATGGCGTACGACACGCCTCCGCGGGTGCTGTCGAGACTGGTGTGAGCCGAATAGACGGCTACTCCGGCGCGCACTGCCGCAAGAGCGGCACGCTGCTGCGGGGTGGAGCCTGTGAGGTTCTTAAACCCTTTGAAGATGAGCGGATGGTGCGACACCACGAGATTGCAGCCCCTGGCGACAGCCTCGGCTATGATGCCTTCGGTAACGTCAAGACAGACGAGGACGCCCGTACATTCGTCAGTGCCGACAGGGAGAGCTATCTGCAGCCCCGAGTTGTCCCATTTTTCCTGGAACGACCGGGGCGCGTAGCTTTCTATTGCCTCAATTATGTGGCGGATATTCATTTCTTAGGTTCGAGGACGGCAAGATTAAGCTCGTCGAGCTGCTTCTGGTCGAGAGCGGCTGGTGCGTCGAGCATGACGTCGCGACCCGAGTTGTTCTTCGGGAATGCGATGCAGTCGCGGATGCTGTCGAGTCCGGCGAAAAGGCTTACCCAGCGGTCGAGACCGTAGGCGAGACCTCCGTGAGGCGGTGCTCCGAACTTGAAGGCGTTCATGAGGAAGCCGAACTGCTCCTGAGCCTTCTCAGGAGTGAAGCCGAGGATCTCGAACATCTTAGCCTGCAGCTCGCTGTCGTGGATACGGATAGAGCCGCCGCCGACCTCTACGCCGTTGATGACCATGTCGTAGGCATCGGCACGCACGGCTGCCGGATCGGTGTCGAGCATCGGAATATCCTCGTCCTTGGGATGTGTGAACGGGTGGTGCATTGCCATGAGACGCTGCTCCTCGTCGCTCCACTCGAACATGGGGAAGTCTACTACCCAGAGACATGCGAACTTGTCCTTGTCGCGGAGTCCGAGCTGACGTCCCATCTCGAGACGGAGCTCGCAGAGCTGCTTGCGGGTACGCATGGCGTCATCGCCGCTCATGATGAGGATGAGGTCGCCCGGCTCTGCGTCCATAGCCTTGCGGAGCTCCTGGAGGACTTCCTGGCTGTAGAACTTGTCGACACTCGACTTGACGTTGCCGTTCTCCTCCACGCGGGCGTAGACGAGACCCTTGGCGCCGATCTGCGAGCGCTTGACGAACTCGGTGAGCTGGTCGAGCTGCTTGCGGGTATAGTGAGCTGCGCCCTTGGCGTTGATACCGCCGATGTATGCAGCGTTGTCGAACACGCTGAAGCCATGACCCTTGAGAACGTCCATAAGCTCAACGAAACGCATGCCGAAACGCATGTCGGGCTTGTCGCTGCCGTAATATTTCATGGCGTCGGCCCATGTCATGCGGAGGAAAGGCTCGGTGAGCTCTATGCCGCGTATTTCCTTGAAGAGGTACTTGGCCATGCCCTCGAAGAGCTCGATGATGTCGTTCTGCTCCACGAAGCTCATCTCGCAGTCGATCTGCGTGAACTCTGGCTGGCGGTCGGCGCGGAGATCTTCGTCGCGGAAGCACTTCACAATCTGGAAGTAGCGGTCCATGCCGCTGACCATCAGAAGCTGCTTGAGAGTCTGGGGCGACTGCGGCAGGGCGTAGAACTGTCCGGGGTTCATGCGCGAGGGCACGACGAAGTCGCGTGCACCTTCGGGAGTAGAACCCACGAGCATGGGAGTCTCGATTTCGAGGAAACCTTTGCTGTCGAGATATTTGCGGACAGCCATCGTCATGCGGTGACGGAGCTCGAGATTACGGCGCACGGGCGTGCGGCGCAGGTCGAGGTAGCGGTAGCGCATGCGTATGTCATCGCCGCCGTCGCTCTCGTCCTCGATAGTGAAGGGAGGAACCTCGCTGGAGTTGAGGATGCGGAGCTCGTCGGCGATAATCTCTATGTCGCCGGTGGGCATGTTGGGGTTCTTGGATGTACGTTCGGCTACGGTGCCCTTCACCTGGACGACGAACTCGCGTCCGAGGTGGTTTGCGGCGTCGTTGAGGGCGCTGTTACGCTCGTTGTCGAACACTATCTGGGTTATGCCGTAGCGGTCGCGCAGGTCGAGGAAGGTCATGCCTCCCATCTTGCGGACTCTCTGGACCCAGCCGGCGAGAGTTGTCTGTTTGCCGGCGTCGGCGAGACGGAGCTCGCCGCAGGTATTTGTTCTGAACATTATGGTTATAGTATGGTATTTACTTTTCAGTCTTTACGGGGAGCGGCGACAGTGGTCTTGTCGAGACCGCGGTTGCGCAGCAGGGCGTCGACCGAAGGCTCGTGACCGCGGAACTTGACGTAGGTCTCCATCGGGTCGACGCTGCCGCCCTTCTCGAGCACATTTTCTTTGAACGATTTAGCGGTCTCGGGGTCGAAGATGCCTTTTTCCTTGAAGAGCTCGAAGCCGTCGGCGTCGAGAACCTCAGCCCAAAGGTAGGTGTAGTAGCCGGATGCATAGCCGTCGCTGCCGAAGATGTGCTTGAAGTAGGGCGAGCGGTAGCGGAAAGTAAGCTCGGCGGGCATGCCGAGGTCGGCTGCGACCTTGTTCTCAAAGCCGGCGATGTCGATGTCGGAGGTGGTGTTGAGCTTGCCGTACTGGAGATCGAGGAGCGCAGCGCCCACGAGCTCGGCGGTGGTGAAGCCCTGGTTATGTGTCGAGGCTGCCTCGAGCTTCTTCACAAGCTCGTCGGGGATAACCTCGCCTGTCTTCCAGTTGTGGGCGTAAACCTTCAGAAGTTCGGGTTCGAATGCCCAGTGCTCGTGAATCTGCGAGGGAAGCTCCACGAAATCGCGGTCTACGTTTGTGCCCGCCTGGCTCTTGAGACGAGCCTTCGAGAGCATGCCGTGAAGACCATGTCCGAACTCGTGGAACATGGTCTCTACCTCGTCGATGGTGAGGAGAGCGGGAGTGTCGCCGCTGGGACGCGAGAAGTTGCCCACGTTATAGATGACGGGGCGCGAGCTTGTGCCGTCCTCTTTCTGCCACGAGCCTTTGAACTCGCTCATCCATGCGCCCTGGCGCTTGCTGTCGCGGGGGAAGTAGTCGGTCATGAACACGGCGATGTGCTCGTTGGTCGTAGCGTCGGTGACGTCGTAGACTGTCACTTCGGGATAGTACTTCGGAGCGTCGGGCATCTCGGTGAACTTCACGTTGTAGAGTTTGCCTGCCATGGTAAAGATACCGTTGCGGACCGAGTCGAGAGCGAAATACTGGCGCACCTCGTTCTCGTCGAGGTCATATTTCTTCTTGCGCACTTTCTCGGCGTAGTAGTAATAGTCCCAGGGCTCGATTTTTATATTGGCGCCTTCCTCGTCGGCAAGAGCCTGCATCTCGGCAACTTCCTGATGTACGCGTGCTACGGCGGGACGCCAGATCTGCATCAGCAGGTCTTCTGCGTTCTTGACTGTCTTAGCCATCACGTTGTCGGTCATGTATGCGCCGAAGTTCTCGAAACCGAGAATTTCAGCCTTGCGGGTGCGTGCCTGGAGGATTTTGTTGATGACGGGAAGATTGTTGAACTCGCCGTCGGATGCAAGGCTCGTATATCCCTTGTACATCTGCTCGCGGAGAGCGCGGTCCTGTGCGAACTGCAGCAGGGGCAGACGGCTGGGAGCGTGAAGCGTGAAAATCCACTTGCCTTCCATGCCTGCCTTCTTAGCCTCGTCGGCAGCCTGCTGGATGCTGCTCTCAGGCAGCCCTGCGAGACGCAGGCTGTCCTCTACGACAATCTGAAAAGCGTTGGTAGCGCTCAGGAGGTTCTGGTTGAAGGTTAGGTAGAGATTGGCGAGCTCGGTGTTGACAGCCTTGAGCTCTTCCTTCTTCTCGGGCGAAAGGAGGGCGCCGTTGCGGGTGAACGACTTGTAGTAGTTCTCCACGGCGAGCTTCTTGTCGGGGTCAAGACCCTCGCGGTTGTCGTAGACGTGCTTTACGCGGACGAACAGCGAGTCGTTCATCGTCATCTCGTCGCTGAACTGCGAGTATGCCGGATAGAATTTCTCGGCAATCTTGACCATCTCGTCCGATGAGTTCGACTCGTCGAGAGCAAAGAAAACAGACGCTACCTTGTCGAGAATCTCACCGGCGCGCTCGAGAGGCATGATTGTGTTGTCGAATGTCGGTTCTTCGGGATTGGCTACGATGGAGTCGATCTGTGCTTTTTTCTGAGCTATGCCTGCCTCGAGAGCCGGCAGATAGTCGCCGTACTCTATTTTGTCGAACGGCGGGATTTCATAGGGAGTGTCGTACGCCGACAGGAAAGGGTTCTCGTGCATGTCGGAGGCTTTTTTAGAATTGCAGCCCACCATCAGAGCGGCGGCGCAAAGTGCGATGATGCAGTGTTTCATATTTTGGCTTATAAATTGTTGCATAGTAAGCAAGCACAAAATTACTAAATATTTCTGAAAAGTGCTAAGTTGAGAAAGCAGAAGAGTTGAAAAAGTATTCTTTGTTAGTTGAGAAAGTTGAAAGAGTTGAAAAAGTTAAGATAATAGCACCGACAGCGCAGCCCGGGACGGGCGAGATTCCTACAACCGGGGCGCGTAGCCCCCGGATACGACCGCAGCACGAGTATCGCGACAAGCGCCGGAGGAGGCGCAGTCGCGCGCGGCGATAGCCAAAGTCCTGTGCTGGCGCGTTTCGAGCCTGCGCGTGCTCCGCGGCTTGGCTCGAATGTAGAGGGGAGTGCGATGTCCCATTGCTCCGCAAGCTCCACCATGGGTTGTAGGAA
>JAGBDG010000293.1 GCA_017937625.1 Muribaculaceae bacterium
GACAGGATTCGAACCTGCGACCACCTGGTCCCAAACCAGGCGCGCTACCGGACTGCGCTACGCCCCGAATCGGCTGCAAAGTTACAAAATATTTCCATATCTTGCAACACCCGCGCCAGCAGAGAAAATTCGATGAAACTCTTGGAGGGCGCGGGACGTTTTGATATAAAAGGACAAAACTATGCAGCCGGCGCTGCGCAAAAGATGAAAAAGAAATTAGAAAAAGGCAGACTCTACGCCGTCCTCATCGTAGCGGCGACAGTGCTCGTATGCCTTAACTTCGGGAGAAGATGTTCGACTACCGAATCGACCCTTGCTGACGATTACGTCAAACCGTCGGACGACACAATCGCTGTAGCGATAGAGATGTCGCCGCTGACATATACTTTCTGTCACGACACCGCCGAAGGCTTCGATTACTCCATTCTGAAAGAAATAGGTCGACGGCACGACATGAGATTCAGTTTCCGTCCCGTAAGCGACCTCGACCGCGCCTTTGCCGGTCTCAACGACGGACAATACGACCTTGTGGTCGCTTCCTTTCCCGCAACAAGCGCGCTGAAAGAGTACTTTCCGCTGACCGACGCTGTGTACATCGACCGCCAGGTGCTCGTACAGCGTCGCGGAGCCGACAGCGTGCCTCCGATCAGGACACTGCAGCAGCTCAGAGGCGACACCGTGTGGATTTCCGCCGGCTCGCCGTTCAGAACCCGTCTGCAGAACCTCGCCGCGGAAATGGGCGACAGCCTGACAGTGATGCCGACGCCGGAGTACTCGGCGGAGCAGCTTGTAGTACTCACAGCTCTCGGCAAGATTCCGAGGGCTGTCGTCAACGAGAACGTCGCAAGGCTGACGGCACGCGACTACCCCGACATAGACTATTCAGTACCGGTCAGTCTGAGTCAGTTCCAGGTATGGGCAGCGGCTCCGGGCGACAGCGTTCTTGTCGACTCGCTTGACCGGTGGCTCGACGAATTCCAAACAACCGCGACATACGATTCGCTCTACAACCGTTACCTGAAATAAAGCGCGGATTTTGAAAATTGCCATTTTTAGATTAAATTTGTCGGTTGAATAAAAACGAGCCGAAGATGCTTACATATAACAACCGACTTAAGAAACTCATTCTCCCCGAGTACGGGCGGAATATCCAGAATATGGTGGACTACTGCATGACCCTTGAGAATCGTGACGAGCGCAACGACTGCGCAGCCGCGATTGTCGATGCCATGCGCACACTTTTCCCGCCGACAGGCGACCCCGAGGAATACGAACGTAAGCTCTGGGACCATGTAATCATAATGAGCGATTTCAGCCTCGACATTGACACACCCTACGAATGCGTCATCCCCGACACCTTCGACGAAGGTCCCGATCCGGTACCGATGGAGCGTCCGGGGACACTTGCCTACAGACACTACGGCAAGCTCATCCCCTCGCTCATCGACACAGCGTGTCACATGGAAGAAGGCGAGGAGCGCGACGCCCTGATAACTCTTGTGGCGAACCAGATGAAGAAGACCTTGCTCGCCGCCAACCCCGAAGGCGTTGACGACAGCCGCATCTATAAGGATCTGCGCTACCTGTCGCACGGACAGATTTACGCCGAGCCGGAGACTATACGCATTCTCGACTTCAAGCAGGCTCCAACGCCATCCGGCAAAAAGAAACGCAAGAAATGATAGACCCGGCAACTCTCCGCCGTATCGGCGTGTTCGGAAAACCGACCGGCTACAAGGGCGACATCGTTCTTCTGAGCGACGGCATCGCCGACGTAGGCGCCGATATGTTTGTCTTCGTCAGCGAGGACTGTCTGCCCGTGCCGTGGCATCTCACAGCCGTGCGAGCCAAAGGCGAGGACTATGTCGTCCACATCAAGGACATTGACAGCGATACCGATGCCGCTACCTTCACCGGCGCCGAGGTGCTTGCCGAAAAGTCGTACATCGAAGCGAACAGCGAGGACGGGGACGAGAGCGAGCTGCTCTATGCTGACCTTATAGGATACCGTCTCCTTGACGACGGCGAGGAGCTCGGAACAGTCACCGACGTCGACGACAGTACCGAGAACGTTGTCTTCGAAGTCGAATGCCCCGACGGGAAAAACATACTCGTGCCGGCTGCCGACGACTTCATCGAGGAGATAGACACTACAGAAAAGATAATAAGAATGTCACTGCCCGCAGGGCTCACCGACCTAAACTGATATGCAGGAATACGACGACAACAAAGCAGTAAAACTCATGTGCGCGGCTCTCGAGCCTTCGCGCCGCAACGAGGACGCCGTCTTCGAAGTACTCGACCTTATTTTCGACTACTATGAGGAGAACGGCTATCTCGATCTGGACTTCGACGAGGACGACGACAGCGATGACGCCACCGACCTCGACGGAATGGTAGCATTCATCTCTAAGACTCTGGCAAAGAATCCTGCCGCCGTACGCTTCAGCGACGACGAGATAGCGGCAATGGTAAAAGCCGAAACGGCATACGAGGAGAGTCTGCAATGAACATGTGCCGCAATCTCCTCGCTTCCATCGCTCTGACGGCGACGCTGTGCGCCGGCGCCGCCGATCCCGCAGAGCCTTTCGACCCGATGGCGGCGAACATCGAGGAAAACATAGCCAATCCGCCTGTCGGCGAGAAAGACTCTCAGAATGTCGCCGCTGCTATGAGCCGTCTCGCCACATCGCTCAAGGGCGCCGGCTATGATGTCGACTATGTGCGCCGCGGCGAGGTAATAATGGTTACGCTGCCCTGCTCCAGGCTTTTCGCGCCCAACTCCGTGAGCCTCATCCCGACGGCATCGAAACTGCTCGCTCCGCTTGTGCCTTACGTCAACCGCACAGACAACTACAAGATTATCCTCGCCGTACACTCCGACAACACCGGCGACGAGATGTATTCCGAAAAGATTACAGCCGACCGCGCCAACGCCATCGACGAATATTTCTATAAAATCAACGGCAACAAGGACACTGACATCATACCCTACGGACTCGGCGCCGACGAGCCCGTGGCACCGAACACGGGCATAGCAAACAGGGAGAAAAACCGCCGCGTGGAGATATACTTTGTTCCCACAGCGGAACTTATTGAAAAGACAAAACGCAACTGAACCTGACAATGGACCTGACCAACGAAAGCAGACCGGCAAGACAGTACCGCAACCAGAAAAACAACACGCTGCCTCCGGAAATAGCCGGACGCCTCGTGCCGCGCGCTGTGGAGATTGAGGCGGCGGTACTCGGCGCGCTTATGCTCGAGAAGGATGCATTTGCCGTCGTCTGCGACCTGCTGAAGCCCGAGAGCTTCTACGAGCCTCGCCATGTGGCGGTCTACGAGGCTATCCAGAGCCTCGGCTTGTCGGAAGAGCCTATCGACATGATAACGGTGACCAACCGACTACGCTCCGACGGCAAGCTCGAGAAAATCGGTGGTCCGGGTTTCATAGCGTCGCTCACGATGAACGTCGTCTCGGCGGCGCACATCGAGACTCACGCGCGCATAGTGGCTCAGAAATATCTTGCCCGGCAGCTCATCACTTTCGCCTCGCAGATAGAGAACGGCGCCTTCGACGAGAGCAACGACGTCGAGGACCTTCTGCAGGATGCCGAGAGCAAGCTCTTCGAAATCTCGCAGCACAATCTCAAGCGCGACGTCATACAGATCAACCCGCTGCTCACCAAGGCTGTCGAGCAGATGCAGATAGCCTCGCAGCGCGCCAGCGGTCTTTCCGGTCTCGCCACCGGATTCCACGAGCTCGACAAGAAGACGTCGGGCTGGCAGAATTCCGACCTTATCATCATCGCGGCACGTCCCGCGATGGGCAAGACGGCTTTCGTGCTGTCGATGGCGCTCAATGTCGCCATGCACAACGACCCCGTCGCGGTGTTCTCGCTCGAAATGAGCAACCTGCAGCTTGTCAACCGACTCATATCCAACGCCTGCGAGATACCTGGCGAGAAAATCAAGAGCGGCAACCTGTCCGATCTTGAATGGACACAGCTTATGAGCCGCATGCAGAAGCTGCAGGGAATACCCCTCTATGTCGACGACACTTCCGGTCTGTCGATGATGGAACTGCGCACCAAGGCTCGCCGCCTCGTGCGCGAGCACGGCGTCAAGCTCATAGTCATCGACTACCTCCAGCTCATGACCGCCGGACAGAAACTCGGCTCCCGCGAGCAGGAGGTCAGCACCATCTCGCGATCGCTCAAGGAAATGGCGAAAGAGCTCAACATCCCCGTGATAGCGCTCTCGCAGCTCAACCGTAAGCTCGAGGACCGCGGCAACAAGGACAAGCGCCCTCAGCTCTCCGACCTCCGCGAGTCAGGAGCCATAGAGCAGGACGCCGACATCGTATGCTTCATCCACCGTCCCGAGTACTACACGCGCAGCTCTGTCGACGAAGACGGCAACAACATCAAGGGCAAGGTTGAGTTCATCCTCGCCAAGCACCGTAGCGGCGGCATCGGCACTGTCGACATGTTCTTCCGCCACGAGTACGTGCGATTCGAGAACTGGGACGAGAACGCGCAGGCAGCCGACAGCTACGAGCTCCGCGCCGCAGGCGACAACGCAGGCACCGCGGTCGAGGCGGCAAATCCGGCGCAGGCTGCCGCCGACGCCGCGGCATTCACCCAGGACGTGCCGGACGAGACCGTTTTCTGAGAAGCCCGCGCGCAGTTTTTTGGCGGTTTTGAGGGGTTAAAGTTGATTTATAAAAATTTATATATTAATTTTGCACTTCGAAACGCAAAGAGCGTTTATCTTTTGTGTGAAAAGATTAGGAAAATATTAATAACATAACACATATAAAAATGGACGTAAC
>JAGBDG010000294.1 GCA_017937625.1 Muribaculaceae bacterium
AACCCCCACAACCTCGTGAAAGCGACAATCGCAGCTCTCGACGAAATGCGTTCGCCGGCTCAGATCGCGCAGAACCGCGGTATTTCCGTAGAACAGGTGTTCAAAGGCTAAAAACAACAGGCACAATGGCACAGATCAAAATCAAACAGATAAAGAGCCGTATCAACTGCCCCGCAGTTCAGAAGCGCACACTCGACGCTCTCGGTCTCAAGAAAATGAACCACACGGTAGTGAAGGAAGACACTCCCTCCGTGATGGGTATGGTAAACAAAGTCCGTCACCTCGTAGAAGTGACCAACGCATAAACAGAAATGACAATGGACCTCAGTAATTTACAACCCGCACCCGGCTCAGTAACACGTGACACACGCATCGGCCGCGGTCCCGGCTCGGGCAAGGGCGGAACATCGACCCGTGGTCACAAGGGCGCCAAGTCGCGCTCGGGCTACAAGCGTAAGATCGGCTTCGAAGGCGGTCAGATGCCTCTTCAGCGCCGTCTGCCCAAGTTCGGTTTCAAGAACATCAACCGTGTAGAATATAAAGCAATAAACCTTAATCTCATCGCTCAGCTCGCTGAAGCCCGCCAGCTTCAGACTGTTGGCCTTGACGACCTTCGCCAGGCGGGTTATCTCCGTCGCGGCCAGCTTGCTAAAGTTCTCGCCAACGGCACACTTTCCCAGGCTCTCACCGTGGAAGCCAACGCATTCTCAGCAGCAGCCAAGGCAGCTATCGAAGCTGCCGGAGGCACTGTTAAAACTGTCTGATCATGAGATTCATCGAAACACTTAAAAACATCTGGACAATCGAGGAGCTCAGGAAGCGCCTTCTCATAACACTCCTGCTGGTATTCATCTACCGCGTGGGCTGCTATGTGGTGCTTCCCGGCATCTCTCCCTCTGACATCGACGCTCTTGCCAACTTCACCAACAAGAGCGGTCTGATGCAGCTGCTCGATATGTTCTCCGGCGGCGCGTTCTCGCAGGCATCTATCTTCGCACTCGGTATCATGCCCTACATCACAGCTTCGATCGTCATCCAGCTGTGCGGCATGATTCTCCCGTCGTTCCAGAAGATGCAGCGCGAGGGCGAGAGCGGCAGGCAGAAACTGAACCAGTACACACGCTATCTCACTGTGCTGATTCTCTTCCTGCAGGCACCCGCCTATCTGATCAACCTGCAGGTGCAGGTCAACGGCGCCGCCAACGGCTCCGCTCTCTCTTTCGGCTTCTGGACAGTGGTCTACCTCACGATTATCCTTACGGCAGGCTCCATGTTCATCATGTGGCTTGGTGAGCGCATCACCGACCGCGGCATCGGCAACGGTATCTCCTTCATCATCCTCGTAGGTATCATCGCCCGCCTCCCGGGAGCTCTCTACTATGAATTCGTCAGCCGTCTGCCGGGCGCTTCGGGCAGCCAGGGCGGTCTGGTGATGTTCATCGTTGAAATCGTGCTCCTCTTCGCCGTAACTGTCGGCGCAGTGCTTCTCGTGCAGGGTACACGCAAGGTGCCCGTACAGTACGCCAAGCGTATCGTCGGCAACCGCCAGTACGGAGGCGCACGCCAGTACATCCCTCTGAAGGTCAATGCAGCAGGCGTAATGCCTATCATCTTCGCCCAGGCTATCATGTTCATCCCGATGACATTCGCAGGCTTCCGCGGAGGCGACTCAGGCTTCCTTGGTGCTTTCACCGACATCAACAGTTTCTGGTACAACGCAATCTTCTTCATCCTGATTGTGCTCTTCACATACTTCTATACCGCCATCACCGTCCGTCCGACCCAGATGGCTGAGGACATGAAGCGCAACAACGGATTCATCCCCGGCGTCAAACCCGGCAAGAAGACCGTCGACTACCTCGACACCATCATGTCGCGCATCACCCTTCCGGGCTCGATATTCCTCGGAATAGTTGCGATTCTTCCCGCTTTCGCGCGCTTCTTCGGCATCAGCCAGAACTTCGCGCAGTTCTTCGGCGGCACGTCGCTCCTCATTATGGTAGGCGTTGTCCTCGACACGCTCCAGCAGATCGAGTCCCACCTGATGATGCACCACTACGACGGCTTGATGAAAGAAGGAAAAATCAAAGGCCGCACCACCGGTCAGGCATATTGATTGAACCACGTTAGCCGGAAATAATCTTTTTAATTTAAATGATTTATCTGAAGACACCGGAAGAAATCGAGACAATGCGCTCGTCGTCGGACCTGGTAAGCCGGGTTCTGGGCGAGGTGGCGCGCTGGATTGAGCCCGGAGTGAGCACACGCAAGCTTGACACCATTGCCAGGGAGTTTATCCTTGACAATGGCGGAAAGCCCGCCTGTCTCGGATATGAAGGCTTCCCCGCCACTCTCTGTATTGAGGTCAACGACACCGTGGTCCACGGTTTCCCCTCCGACCATCCCCTGCAGGACGGCGATATCATCGGCATCGACACTGTTGTCGAGAAAGACGGTTTCATGGGCGACAGCTGCTACACCTTCGCGGTGGGCGACATATCCGAAGCGAAGATGAATCTTCTCCGCACCACAAAGGAATCGCTCTACGTCGGCATCGAGGCTGCCAAAGCCGGAGCCCGCATCGGTGATGTGTCCAACGCTATCCAGACCTACTGCGAGAAGCGTAACTACTCGCTCGTCCGTGAGATGACCGGTCACGGCATCGGCAGACGCATGCACGAGGCACCCGAGGTGCCCAACTACGGACGCCGCGGCATCGGTCCGCGCATCCAGAACGGCATGTGCTTCTGCGTCGAGCCTATGGTCAACATGGGCAGCCGCAACATAGTCATCGGCAGCGACGGCTGGGAATGCCGCACACGCGACGGCAAACCCTCGGCCCATTACGAGCACACGCTCGCCATGGTAGACGACAAAATCCAAATACTCACAACCTTCGATTATATCCGCGAGGCAATACCCGATAAATTTATTTAATTATATGGCAAAACAATCAGCAATCGAACAGGACGGCACAATCGTCGAAGCGCTCTCGAACGCGATGTTCCGCGTCGAGCTTGAGAACGGACACGAAATCACCGCTCACATCTCCGGCAAGATGAGGATGCACTACATCAAGATTCTTCCGGGCGACAAGGTGCGCGTGGAAATGTCGCCTTACGACCTTTCCAAAGGCAGGATTGCTTTCCGCTATAAATAAATTCAAACTAAAAGATATGAAAGTAAGAGCATCTGTTAAGAAACGCACCCCGGACAGCAAGATTGTCCGCCGCAAGGGACGTCTGTACGTCATCAACAAGAAAAACCCTAAATTCAAACAACGTCAAGGATAATAATATATGGCAGTACGTATAGTGGGAGTTGACCTCCCCCAGAACAAAAGAGGTGATATCGCCTTGACCTATATCTTCGGCATCGGCCGCAGCGCAGCCAGCACCATACTGGCAAAAGCCGGCATCGATCCTGCTAAGAAAGTCGAAGACTGGAGCGACGTTGAAGCCGCCAAGGTCCGTGAAATCATCGGCACTGACTACAAGGTAGAAGGTGACCTCCGCAGCGAAATCCAGCTGAACATCAAACGCCTGATGGATATCGGCTGCTACCGCGGTATCCGCCACCGCAACGGTCTGCCCGTACGCGGTCAGAGCACCAAAAACAACGCGCGCACCCGCAAAGGCCGCAAGAAAACCGTTGCTAACAAGAAGAAAGCAACTAAATAACATACAGACATGGCAAAGAAAACAGTCGCAGCAAAGAAACGCAACGTCAAGGTTGGCGCAGAAGGTCAGCTTCACGTTCATTCCTCGTTCAACAATATCATTGTCTGCTTAGCGAACAGCGAAGGACAGATTATCAGCTGGTCATCCGCCGGCAAGATGGGTTTCCGCGGTTCGAAGAAGAATACTCCGTACGCAGCCCAGATGGCAGCTCAGGATTGCGCCAAGGTCGCCTACGACCTCGGTCTGCGTAAAGTGAAAGCATATCTCAAAGGTCCGGGCAACGGACGCGAATCGGCAGTGCGCACAATCGACGGCGCAGGCATCAAGGTCACAGAGATCATCGACGTGACTCCGCTGCCGCACAACGGTTGCCGTCCTCCCAAGAGAAGAAGAGTGTAATCCCGGAACAGGCGCGGCTTGCCCCCGCAGGCTCTGTCCGCGCTCTACTTTCGCTTTTAGTACAACATCAACCAACATCAACACTCGGAGCCTGCCAGGAGTATTCCAGGCGAAAGACCATAATATCAATCACCTCTCTATGGTCGCGGCTGCGCCCGAAACCCCGGGGGCAACGCTCCGCAAAAATGATTATCAAGAACAATGGCAAGATACACAGGTCCCAAGACCAAAATAGCCCGCAAATTCGGCGAACCCATCTTCGGCGAAGACAAAGTTCTGGCACGTCGCAATTTCCCGCCGGGCCAGCATGGCGCCAACAAACGCCGCAAAACATCGGAGTACGGTGTACAGCTCCGCGAGAAGCAGAAGGCAAAATACACCTACGGCGTTCTCGAACGTCAGTTCCGCAACCTCTTCAAGAAAGCATCGAGCCTCAAGGGTATCACAGGTGCAATCCTTCTCCAGCTTCTTGAGAGCCGCCTCGACAATGTCGTGTACCGTCTGGGTATCGCTCCCACACGTGCGGCAGCCCGTCAGCTTGTCCTCCACCGCCACGTTGTTGTCAACGGTGAAGTTGTCAACATTCCTTCCTACTCTGTGAAGCCCGGCGACGTCATAGGCGTTCGCGAGCGCAGCAAGTCGCTTGAGGTAGTGGCAGACGCTCTCGCAGGATTCAACCACAGCAAGTACCCCTGGATCGAATGGGACGAAGCCACCAAGAGCGGCAAGTTCCTCCACGTACCTGCGCGCGAAGATATCCCCGAGAACATCAAGGAGCAGCTGATTGTCGAGCTCTACTCCAAGAACTAACCCGTTTAATTAAAGATCCATGGCTATATTAGCATTCCAAAAACCTGAAGAGGTCATAATGGTAGAAGCGAGCAACTTCTACGGCAAGTTCGAATTCAAGCCTTTGGAACCGGGCTATGGCATCACAGTCGGAAACGCCCTCCGTCGCGTCCTTCTTTCTTCCCTTGAAGGCTTCGCGATTTCGTCGATTCGCATCGACGGGGTGAAAAGCGAATTTGATGCCGTTCCCGGCGTTAAAGAGGATGTGACAAACATCATCTTGAACCTCAAACAGGTTGACCTGAAGCAGAAAGTGGAGGACACCGACAACGAGCGTGTCACCATCACTGTTTCCGGCAAAGAAGTGTTCACAGCCGGCGACATCGCCAACGCCCTCCAGGGCTTCGAGGTCATGAACCCCGAACTGGTGATTTGTCATTTGGATCCCGACGCAAGTTTCACTATCGTACTGACAATCAATAAGGGTCGCGGATGGGTTCCCGCAGAGGAGAACAACGTTGTCCTCGAGGACATCAACACCATCGCGATTGACTCCATCTACACCCCTATCAAGAACGTCAAATACACCGTCGAAAACTACCGCGTAGACCAGAAAACCGACTACGACAAACTCACTCTCGAAATCACCACCAACGGTTCGATTCTCCCCAAGGAGGCAGTCAAGGAAGCCGCTAAGATACTTATCTACCACTTCATGCTGTTCTCCGACGAGAAAATCACACTCGAGACCACCGAAACCGATCCGGGCGAGGAATTCGATGAAGAAGTTCTCCACATGCGTCAGCTTCTCAAATCGAAACTTGTCGACATGCAGCTTTCAGTACGTGCCCTCAACTGCCTCAAGAGCGCAGAAGTGGAGACACTCGCCGAACTCGTCGTGTTCAACAAGACCGACCTCCTCAAGTTCCGTAACTTCGGCAAAAAGTCTCTGGTCGAACTCGAGAACCTCCTCACCAGCCTGAATCTCTCATTCGGCATGGACATCTCAAAGTACAAACTCGATAAAGAATAACTTCGATGCGACACAATAAAAAATTCAATCACCTTAGCCGCAAGAAAGCTCACCGCGACAACCTTCTGGCTAACATGACCGTATCGCTCATCCTGCACAAGCGCATCTTCACAACCCTTGCGAAGGCTAAAGCGCTCCGTGTGTATGCCGAGCCCCTGATCAACCGCGCTAAAGAAGATTCTACTGCCAACCGCCGTCTCGTGTTCAGCTACCTGCAGAGCAAAGAAGCCGTGACAGTCCTCTTCCAGGAAGTAGCCGAAAAGATTGCTAACCGTCCCGGCGGATACACACGTATCCTCAAGACCGGCAACCGTCTCGGCGACAACGCCCAGACTTGCTTCATC
>JAGBDG010000295.1 GCA_017937625.1 Muribaculaceae bacterium
GCGTAGCCGCAGGCTTCGTCGACTTCCAGAACATACCGTTCACCAACGGCTGGCTCCAGATTGAGGGCGAGATAATGTACGGACGCTTCTTCGACCGCAAGTACCGCGAGAACACCTTCAACTACTATTCAGGCGTGCTCAGCGACGACAACTGGTACACCTACAAGCGTTGCTATTTCCGCACCAAGCCTACTATGCCTCTTGTCGTTACTTTCGGCATGCAGACGGCGGGCGAGTTCGCCGGCAAGGCGGTCCAGTACCGCCGGGGCAAAATAACGAAAGAAGAGTATCGTGGATTTCACTTCAAGGACATCTTCGAGATGTTCTTCCCCCGCGAAGGTTCCGGCGAAGGCTACTACAAGGGCAACTCGCTCGGCTCATGGGACCTCAAGGCGCAGTATGCCTTCCGCAACGGCTCGTCGCTCGCCGCTTATTTCGAGTGGCCATGGGAAGACGGCTCAGGCATAGGCAAGCAGAACGGCTGGGACGGTCTGTGGGGTCTGCAGTACGACTTCGCGAAGGAAGGCGCCGTCAGCAAGATTGTGGTCGAGTACTTCGACTTCACCAACCAGTCCGGTCCCATCCACCACGCACCTTCCGACAGTCCCGGCACGACAGTCAGTTCGGGCGTCACCGGCGGCGACAACTACTACAACAACGACTTCTATGGTCCGTACGCCAACTACGGCATGAGCATAGGCTCGCCTTTTGTGGTATCGCCACTCTATAATCTCAACGGTGCGCCCGGCTACCAGCACAACCGCGCGCGCGGCTTCCACGCCGCAGCAGAAGGTTACATCCTGCCGTCGCTAAGCTATGTGGCAAAAGTGAGCTGGCAGCACGCCGGCGGCACGGGACGTCAGCCAGCCGTCAAGCGTCTGCACGACACTTCGGCACTCGTCGGTGCATGCTGGAAAGCATCGGGCAAGCTCGACGGACTTGCCGTTAAGGCTCAGCTCGCCTTCGACACGGGCGACCTCCGCGGTGACAATTTCGGCGCGCTCGTTGGCGTGTCCTATTCCGGCAACTTCACTCTCGGCAAGAAATGAAAAAGAACATATTACTACCGGCATTCATCGTCTTGCTCGCCATGCTTGCAGCAGGATGCACACAGAACAACGGGCATATCGGCAAGCTTTTCGGCTCGTGGTCGCTTCAGGAAATGACAGAGAACGGCACTCCCCTCAAAATCGAGGGAGAGGGCATTGCCGTTAGCTTCCAGAGCAACGTCGTCCGTTTCACGCTCATCTACGGACCTGATCTCGCCGACAACAGTATCGCCACCTGGACCCGTACGGGAGACATACTCAACTTCAATTTCAACAATCACGACGACAAAGTTGCTGCCGGAACCGGCGTCTACGCTCCTCCGTTCTGGCTGCATCTGACGGAGCTTAAAGAGTCGTTCGTCATCGCACGTCTCGACGGCGGTCATCTCGAGCTTGTCAGAACCGACGCCAAAGGCGATGTTTACGTTTATAAATTCGACAGGACATGGTAGAAAAGAAGAAAGTACTCGTCACGGGAGCCGACGGTTTCATCGGCTCGCACCTTACAGAAGCACTGCTTGCCCGCGGATATGCCGTAAGGGCGCTTTCACAATATAATTCCTTCAACAACTGGGGCTGGCTCGAGGATGTCAAGCCGTCGCCCGACCTTGAGATAGTCTGCGGCGACGTGCGCGACGCCGCTTTCTGCCGGGA
>JAGBDG010000296.1 GCA_017937625.1 Muribaculaceae bacterium
GAAGGGTCATCCCGTGCTCCTCAACCGTGCACCTACACTTCACCGTCTCGGTATCCTCGCCTTCCAGCCCAAGCTCATCGAAGGCAAGGCTATCCAGCTCCACCCGCTGGCATGTACGGGCTTCAACGCCGACTTCGACGGTGACCAGATGGCTGTCCACCTGCCCCTCGGCAACGAGGCTATCCTCGAGGCACAGCTCCTGATGCTCGGTTCGCACAACATCCTCAACCCCGCCAACGGCGCGCCTATCACCGTGCCTTCGCAGGACATGGTGCTCGGTCTGTACTACATCACCAAGCTCCGTCCCGGCGACAAGGGCGAAGGACACGTGTTCTACGGTCCTGAAGAGGCTCAGATTGCATATAACGAAGGTCGCGTCACCCTCCATGCTCCCATCAAGGTCATGGTCGACGACATCGACGAGAACGGCAACCCCATCCGTCATATCGTCGAGAACACCTCCGTGGGTCGTGTGCTCGTCAACCAGTACGTGCCTAAGGAAATCGGCTTCCTCAACAAGCTCCTTTCCAAGAAATCGCTCCGCGACGTCATCTCCGTGGTCATCAAGAAGTGCGGTATTCCGCGTTCCGCCCAGTTCCTCGACGATATCAAGAACCTCGGCTACTATATGGCATTCCGCGGCGGTCTTTCGTTCAACCTCGGCGACGTGCTTATTCCGCCGGAGAAGAAAGAGATTGTCGACGAAGGCTACGCACAGGTTGCCGAAGTCATGGACAACTTCCAGATGGGTATCATTTCCGACAAGGAACGCTACCAGCAGATCATCGATATATGGACGCATGTCAACGCCAAGCTGACAAACGTGCTGATGAAGCAGATGGCAGAGGCTAACCAGGGATTCAACGCCATCTACATGATGCTTGACTCCGGTGCCCGTGGTTCGAAGGACCAGATCCGTCAGCTCGCTGGTATGCGCGGTCTTATGGCTAAGCCGCAGAAGGCAGGCGCCGAAGGCGGTCAGATTATCGAGAACCCTATTTTGGCGAACTTCAAGGAAGGTCTTTCCGTGCTCGAGTACTTCATCTCTACTCACGGTGCGCGTAAGGGTCTTGCCGATACCGCCCTCAAGACTGCCGACGCCGGTTATCTTACCCGCCGTCTCGTCGATGTGGCACACGACGTCATCATCAACGAGGAAGACTGCGGTACCCTCCGCGGCATTGTCTGCAAGGCTGTCACAAAGAACGACGAGGTTGTCGCCACTCTCGGCGAGCGCATCATCGGTCGTGTCGCCGTCTACGACATCGTGCACCCCATCACAGGCGAGGTCATCGTCCGCGCCGGCGAGGAAATCTCCGACGACGCTGCCGACATCATCGACGCATCGCCTATCGAGAGCGTCGAGATTCGTTCCGTCCTCACATGCGAGAGCAAGCGCGGCGTATGCGCCAAGTGCTACGGCAGAAACCTCTCGAACCTCCGTATGGTTCAGAAGGGCGAGGCTGTCGGCGTGATCGCGGCACAGTCCATCGGCGAGCCCGGTACACAGCTTACCCTCCGTACGTTCCACGTCGGTGGTGTCGCAACGAACATTTCGGCTACCTCGAAACTCGTTTCGAAATACAATGGCAAGCTCGAGATTGAAGAACTCCGTACCGTCGAGACCGAGAGCGGCGTGCAGATTGTGGTAGGACGACTCGCAGAAATGCGCATCGTCGACAACAACACCGGTCTGCAGCTCATGAGTGCTCAGATTCCCTACGGCTCCAAGCTCTTCATGCACGACGGCGACGAAGTCAAGCCCGGCGACGAAATCTGCGAATGGGACCCCTTCAACAACGTCATCATTTCCGAGAAGGCAGGCACAGTACACTATGTCGACCTCATCGAGAACGTTACATACCGCAACGACTCCGAAGGACATTCGGCTGCCGAGGACCGCGTGATCATCGAGTCGCGCGACCGTCAGCACGTTCCTTCTGTACAGATTGTCAGCGGCGGCGAGATTCTCGCTACCTACTCCCTCCCCGTGGGCGCCCACCTTATCTTCAAGGAAGGCGACGAAATCAAGGTCGGAGACACCTTCGCCAAGATTACCCGCTCCACCCACGGCGCAGGTGATATTACCGGCGGTCTTCCCCGCGTCACCGAGCTCTTCGAGGCTCGCAATCCCTCGAACCCCGCTATCGTTTCCGAGGTCGACGGTCAGGTCAACTTCGGCAAGGTAAAGCGCGGCAACCGCGAGATTACCGTCACACCGAAGTTCGGCGATCCCAAGAAGTACCTCGTGCCACTGTCGAAGCAGATTCTTGTTCAGGAGAACGACGTCGTACGTGCCGGCACAGCCCTCTCCGACGGTGCCATCACGCCTACCGACATCCTCAACATCATGGGTCCGACAGCCGTCCAGGAATACATCGTCAACGAGGTTCAGGACGTCTACCGCATGCAGGGTGTGAAGATCAACGACAAGCACTTCGAGGTCATCGTCCGCCAGATGATGCGCAAGGTGAAAATCCTCGACGCAGGCGACACCAACTTCCTCGAGGAGCAGATTGTCGACAAGCGCGAGTTCATGGACGAGAACGACCGCATCTGGGGCAAGAAGTATGTCGTCGATCCGGGCGACAGCGAGACACTCCATGAAGGTCAGATCATCACCGCCCGCAAGCTCCGCGACGAGAACTCGCTTCTCAAGCAGCGCGACCTCCGTCCGGTGGTTGTCCGCGACGCTCAGCCCGCTACTTCCGAGCAGATTCTTCAGGGTATCACACGTTCGGCGCTCCAGACCTCGAGCTTCATCTCGGCAGCTTCCTTCCAGGAAACCACCAAGGTGCTCAACGAGGCTGCTATCCGCGGCAAGAGCGATCCTCTGGAGGGCATGAAGGAGAACGTCATCTGCGGTCACCTCATCCCCGCCGGTACAGGTCTGCGCGAATATGAGGACATTGTCGTTACTGGTAAGGACGATGATTTCTCCACCGACTACAGCACTGAAGCCTCCGTAGAGGAAGCAGCAGAAGTACTCAACGACTGATAACACGGTCGCACAGATATCAGAAAAGCCCCGCTTCGGCGGGGCTTTTCTTGTTTTAGGCGGTAGTTTTTTATTTCTGATACAGCGCAAGGGCTGTTTTGAGCTCGTCGGCGATGCGCACTCTGAGCTCGCGAGGTTCCAGCACCTCGATGCGCGAGCCGTAGCTCAGAAGCTGCTCCACGAAGTCGTCGCTCAGGCGCAGGTTAAGGCAGAAGACCGAGAATTCGTCGTGTATGAACTCCTGCTGCGAGTGGTGCAGCGGAAGCGCGCGGAAGTACTTTGCCTGACGCGGCTCAGCCTTTATTTTCACGGTCTTGACATCGCCCTGCCCGACAACGATTCCGAACGAATCCTTGAAGTATTCTGCCGGATTGGTGTTCCCGTCAGGCTCGAAAGTCTCTGTCAGCAGGTTGAGGTGCGATATACGGTCGAGGGCGTAGGTCTTGAGCTTTTTCTGCTCCACGTGCATGCCGACCACATACCAGCGCTGGCGGAACAGTTTCAGAAAATAAGGCTCGAAGAGGATGTCTTTTGTGGGCAGCGTACGGTTGAATGCATGGTAGTCGAAGCGCACGCGCCTGTTGTCGCGCAGAGCCTCTATCGCCGGCGCAAGGTACTCGCGGGCTGACGGCACGTCCTCTACGGATATGCGCTCCGACACGTCCGTCGAGTTGCTCAGCACCTCGTGAGTCACAGCCGTGTTCAGAAGCCATTCGGTCACGCTGTCGTTGTCGCCTGCGCCCTCGATATAATATTCGTAGGTGCTCGGGTCACATTTAATCTCAAGCTTGAACAGCTCCTCCGCGGCGAGTTTGTAGTTGTGGAACGTGCGGCGCGGAAGACCGTCACCCTCCGAGAACGGCGACTGACGCCACAGCCGGTCTATTTCACCTCGCGTTATGCGTCCGTAGCGGCGGATGGTGTCTGCCAGCCAGATGTAGCGGTTGAGAAGGTCGCGTGCCATTGCCTATGCCTGTGCCCTTACCGGTCCTTTGCCCACTGAAAGCAGGCGCAGACCTATGATTGTGAACATCGCGTTGATAATCAGAAGCTCGAAGCTCGTCTCGTAGCCGAAAAGCTTGTTGAGCGCGAGCTGGAACGCCCACGAAAGGCACGGCGCGAGGACACAAACGGCGGGAACAAGACGGTCGTGGACGGGCTTGCTCCAGAACATGCCGTAGACGAACAGACCGAGGATAGGTCCGTAGGTATATGAGGCGAGGGTATAGACGGCGGAGATGGCGTCCTGGTCGCTGAGATAGTAGAACGCTATGATGACGAGTCCCATGATAGCCGACATGGCGACGTGGACGCTCTTGCGTGTGCGCGTCAGCTTCTTGTCGTCCTGTTTCTTGTGTGCGCCGAGGATGTCGACGGTGAATGATGTTGTCAGCGATGTCAGCGCCGAGCCGGCTGCCGAATAAGCCGCGGATATGAGTCCGAGGACGAAGAGGATGAGCACTATCACCGGCACGTCGGGATGCTGGGCCGCCATGCCGAAGATTTCGTCGCTCTTGTCGGGGAGCGCTATGCCTTTGCTGTCGAGGAATATTACGAGCACGGTGCCCAACAGAAGGAAAAGGGCTATCACGAAAAACTGCGTGATGCCGCTCACAATCATGTTCTTGCGGCTCTGACTGGCGTTCTTGCAGGCAAGGTTGCGCTGCATCATGTCCTGGTCGAGTCCGTTGGTGGCTATTGCCATGAACACACCGGCGATGAACTGTTTCCAGAAATATGTGCCTTCCTTAGGGTTGTCGAAGAAGAACATGCGCGAGCTCGGATGGTCGGAAATAGCTGCCGTGAGCTCACCGAAGGAGAAGCCCAGGTTTGTAGCGATGAAATAGATGCACAGTACTACCGACATAATCAGGCAGAAGCTCTTGAGAGTGTCGGTCCATATCAGGGTCTTGACGCCGCCCTGCATGGTGTAGAGCCATATCAGTGCTATCGTCACTATCACGTTGAATACAAAAGGAATGTGCAGCGGCGAGAACACGAGAAGCTGAAGCACTGCGCAGACCACGAAGAAACGCACGGCAGCCCCGAGCATCTTCGATATGAAGAAGAACCATGCGCCGGCGCGGTAGGTCGACTGTCCGAAGCGTTCCTCGAGATAGCCGTAGATGGATATCAGGTTGCGCTTGTAGAACATCGGAACGAGCACGAAGGCTATTATCATATAGCCTACGATGAAGCCGAGAACCATTTGGAGGTAAGCGTAGCCCTTTGCTGCCACCATTCCCGGCACCGAGATGAAAGTGACGCCCGATATGGCGGCGCCTACCATGGCGAAAGCAACCACAGGCCACGGAGCGCGGCGGTTGCCGGTAAAGAA
>JAGBDG010000297.1 GCA_017937625.1 Muribaculaceae bacterium
CTCTCGAGAATCACCACAATGCGCTCGACGACGCTCTCGCCTGCGCAAAGCTTGCCATTATTCTTCTCTGAATCAGCGTAGCATGCTCAGAAACTCGGCGCGCAGCGCCGCATCCTCGAACACTCCGTTATAGTGCATCGTCGTGGTCGACGAATCCTGTTTCTCCACGCCGCGCATCTTCATGCACAGATGCTCTCCCGAGCATACCACCATTACTCCCTTGGCGCCTACATAGCGGCGTACGCTCTCGCATATCTGCGCGGTAAAGCGTTCCTGCAGCTGCAGTCGGCGCGCGTAGACATTCACGACACGCGCGAGCTTGCTCAGTCCGACGATCTTGCCGTCGGGAACATATCCTATCGACACCTTGCCGAAGAAGGGAAGAATATGATGTTCGCACATCGAATAGAACTCTATGTCCTTCACTGCGACAATCTGCGAGCCTTCGTGTTCGAAAAGCGCCTGAGTGATGATTTTCTCCGGTTCGCATCTATAGCCCGATGTGGCGTACCATAAAGCTTTGGCAGCTCGTACAGGCGTTTTCAGAAGTCCCTCGCGTTCGGCGTCTTCACCTAAAAGACCGATGATTGCCTTTATGTGTCCGGCAATCTCTTCGATATGCTCTTGTTCGTTTTCCTCCATTGTGGATCAGTCGTAAATATTAATTTTGTCGCGCACTATTCTCATGTACGGTGCGAGCGACGGAAAAGCCTGTTTCAGTTCGGCAAGCATTCCCTCAGCCTCTGCGCGTGTGCGGAAGTCACCTGCCTTCACGCGCCAGTACGGCGAGTTGAACGATATGTACGAGCGTATGCGCGGAAACTCTGTCTGCATCCTGCTGTGGTATGATTCCGCCGTTCTACGTGCCGACAGAGGATTGTTGTCCTCGAAAATCTGTACCCTGTAGCCCGATTTGCTTTTGTGGCTACGGGTGTCTGCGGCTGCCGGTGTCTGTCCCGTTTCTTCTTTTGCAGCGGGTGTGGCGACAGGACGCTGCAGCAGGCTGTCGAGCGCCGCCGGCTGGCTTACGCTTATGGAGCCGCCCGCTTCTATCGAGGCGACAATAGACTTGGCTTGCTCGTCGCCGTACGAAGGCAGCCACAACAGTGCCGCCAGAGCTATACTGATCGCTTTGTTTGACATACTCTTAGAAAAATCCCGGTTGCCGGTGAGGCAACCGGGTATTATAGGCTTATTCTTTTGCTTGAGCAGCGCTTTAGAAAGCTTTTACAATGCCCATGAAGTCGGCGCACTTGAGTGATGCACCGCCGATGAGACCGCCGTCGACGTCAGGCTTTGCGAAAAGTTCTGCCGCGTTGGAGGGCTTGCAGCTGCCTCCGTAGAGGATGGAGCAGTTATCGGCAACTTCCTTGCCGTACTTGCCGGCGATGGTTGCGCGGATGTGTGCGTGCATGTCTTCTGCCTGGTCGGCTGTGGCTGTCTTGCCTGTGCCGATTGCCCATACGGGTTCGTAAGCAAGGATGATTTTGCCGAAGTCTTCAGCGGAGAGGTTGAAAAGACCTTCTTCCACCTGCTTTGCTACAACTTCGTTGTATGTACCGTTCTCACGTTCTTCGAGAACTTCACCGATGCAGAAGATAGGGGTGAGACCGTTGGCAAGGGCGAGAGC
>JAGBDG010000298.1 GCA_017937625.1 Muribaculaceae bacterium
ACCGCCTTTGGAACATGAAATTAACTGAGAGGGCTTGTCATACACTAAAAGTAAGCCCAACTTCTCCCCTTCAAGAAGTTGGACTCACTGCTTTCTGTTTTAGCGGACAGTAATATTTCATAATATCAGTTAAACACCCTCTTAGAGCCTGAAGGCTATCCCTACGCCTATGTAAGGCTGCAGCCCCCGCGGAGTCAGCCCGTACCCTGCCTGAACTCCAACGCTCCATCTTTTCTGCCGCGCGGGCGGGAGCGCTATGTTCTCTGTACGTACAAACACGAGGCTGTCGAGACGCGGACGGTAGCCGCTGACGTATGCCCTGTAGCCTTCACCCTCGCTGACTGCCTGCTCAACCGGTATTTCCACGTCCACGCTGTCGCCATCATGAACAACACTGTCGGCAAGCGGAAGCCGCACTTGCCTCGAGCCGAGCTGTCGCACATAGATGGTTTCCGGTCGCGTGACCCGCACTGTGTCTGTCCATCTCTCCGTCATTGTCACGACGCCACGCTGACCGCACCTACCGCACATATAGGCAACAAAAACGCTCGCCGTCCACAGAAGCGCGACACATAACGTCCTCATGATTCTCCGAAATATTTCATGACAGCCCATACATGCAGCTCCGCTATATTCTCTTGCCCGCGGTCGGTCAGAAGATAATCCACATCCGCAAGATTATCATGGAACAGGTTTTCCGTCAGTACGGCAGGACAGAGCGTGTCGCGGCAAATGGCTAAATTTGCAGTGTAATATCCTGATGACGGCGTCATTCTGTTGCCGGCGAGCCCGCGAGATACGGCTTCTTCGTGAAGCAACGCCGCGAGCCTCCGTGAATTCTCCGATGCGTTCGGCGACACAAAAGCGCTCCAGCCCGACGCCGTACCCCATTCCTTACCGTTGCCCGAGGCATTCGTGTGGAGCGAAAGCAGAACCGCCTCGCGCCCCGAGCAGAGTTCGTTTGCGCGCCGGCAACGCTCGCGCAGTGTCACGTCAGCGTCGCCCGGCACAAGAAGCACCGGCTCGAGCCCGGCGGCGCGCAGTTTCCCGCACAGGCGCCTCGCCACGCAACGTGTCCATTTCCATTCAAGCAGACGTCCGTCGGGGCTTCGTTTGCCGGCGGTATCCCGTCCGTGACCATTGTCGATGATAACAGTTTTCATACTCATAAGAATTAAAGTCAGTACGCCGCAAAGGTACCTGCGCGGGTATCGGAAAAATCCGCCAACTTTCCGCTTTCGGAATTTCAATCAAAACCGCCCTTCTTTTGTTTAAAAGATACACGGTTCAACTTTGATTCACTTAGAAATGAAAATTGCATATAAATATTCAGCACTTTTGCTTCTCACACTCGCCGCGGCAATGCCGGCGAAGGCAGCCGGCACCGATTCGGTCACTGTTATCGAAGAAATTGCGATACCCGCTGTGGAAATAGCGCCCGTACCCTCCTCCATCGACGAGTATTCTCCCGCCATCGACACAGCTTTTCTCGCTTCGCCGCGTCTGCGCATGTCGAAAGGCATACCGCCAAGCATCTACTCTCTGCCATATTCCTTCACCCGCAACGTTCCCGACTGGCACCGCCTGTGGATAAACACCGCAGTCTTCTCCGGGGCGTTTGTCGGCACGCTGCTCGTTCTCGAATGTCTGCCCGAAGACGCCACCTCTTGGAACCGCTCCGAGATACAGAAAGACCCTCCCTTGAAGCGCTGGTTCGACAACGACTTCAGGAAAGGTCCTGAATTCGACGGCGACAAATTTATCTTCAACTACGTCCTTCACCCCTACGCCGGAGCCGTCTATTTCATGGCGGCACGCAGCTGCGGATTCAATTTCTGGCGCTCGTTCCTGTACTGCTCGATTATCTCCAACGTCGGCTGGGAATTCGGCATCGAGGCATGCATGGAGCGCCCCTCCTATCAGGACCTCTTCATCACCCCCGTTGTCGGCAGCCTCATCGGCGAGCTTTTCTACCGCCTCAAACGAAATATCGTCCGCGACGGCTACACACTCGCCGGCTCGCCCGTTCTTGGCAACATCGTCGCCTTCCTCATCGACCCCGTCAACGAAGTCGTCAACCTGTTCAGAGGCAGCGACACCCGGGGGCTATATCCGCGCCGCGACAAAACCGGAATAACCTCATCAATCGTTCCCGCCGTCGGCAAGGCTTCGTTCGGCGTATCGCTGACATGCACCTTTTAGAGGGCGGTTGCAGAACAGTTACAATACTGCACGGTTTCGATTAAGAGGTGTCAGAACAGTTACAATACTGCTCCTTTTCAATGAAAAAAGCCCTCAGAGGTGCTCTGGGGCTTGGTTTGATTGATTTTTTCTTGTAAGTTTGCAAAATCAATACAAGATGCCCGATCATGTCAGAATCAATCACACACAACGATAGAAAAGCGGCAGCGCTGCTCCGCATCATACCCTTCTTGTGTCTTGGCATTTTCTTTTTACTCTCATTCTCATGCAGCCATAAAGATTCCGACCGCATAGTCTGCGAAATAACCGAACCTCTCGACTCGCTGCTCGGCACAGTGTTCTCCGCCCCCGACGCTCCCGGAGCTTTCGTCACTGTCATGCGGGGCGACTCTGTCGTCTACGCCCACGGGTTCGGACTTGCACGCCTCGACACACGCGCACCCATGACCGACACCACGCGTTTCAACATCTGTTCGGCATCCAAATTGTTCGTCACCGCCGGAGTGATGAAACTCGTGGAGCAACATCGTCTCGGTCTCGACGACACACTCTCCGAATTCTTTCCACAGCTCGATAAGAATGTATTCGGAAAGATTACGATCCGTCATATCCTCACTCA
>JAGBDG010000299.1 GCA_017937625.1 Muribaculaceae bacterium
CATCGGCGAGTATGCCTGGGTGAGCAGGGGATGGCTGCCGGTGAAGAACTCGTCGAGGGTGATGAAGTTGCCGAGCGACTTGCCCATCTTCTTGCCGTTGATTGTGATCATGTTGTTGTGCATCCAGTAGCGGACGGCAGGGGCGTGGTTGTGTGCCACTGACTGCGCTATCTCGCACTCGTGGTGCGGGAACTTGAGGTCCATGCCGCCTCCGTGGATGTCGAATTCCTTGCCGAGATATTTCTCGCTCATGGTGGAGCACTCGAGGTGCCAGCCGGGGAATCCTTCGCTCCAGGGCGACGGCCAGTGCATGATGTGGACGGGCGACGCCTTCTTCCAGAGAGCGAAGTCGGCGGGATTGCGCTTTTCTTCCTGACCGTCGAGGGCGCGGGTGGTGGCGAGGAGCTCGTCGATGTTCCTTCCGGAGAGCTTGCCGTAGCCGTAGTCGGCGTTGAACTTGGGCACGTCGAAGTAGACGGAGCCGTCGCTGACGTAGGCGTATCCGGCGTCGAGGATAGACTTGATGTACTCAATCTGCTCGATGATGTGTCCGGAAGCGTGCGGCTCGATGGAGGGCGGCAGGACGTTGAGCGCGTCCATAGCCTTGTGGTAGCGGTTGAGGTAGTACTGCACCACTTCCATGGGCTCGAGCTGCTCGAGGCGCGCCTTCTTTGCAATCTTGTCCTCTCCGTCGTCGGCGTCGTGCTCGAGGTGTCCGACATCGGTGATGTTGCGGACGTAGCGCACCTTGTAGCCGAGATGGGTGAGGTAGCGGTAGACGAGGTCGAAGGTTATCGCCGGTCTGGCATGTCCGAGGTGCCCGTCGCCGTAGACGGTGGGACCGCAGACGTACATTCCGACCATGTCGTCGTGCAGTGGCGTGAACCGCTCCTTGCAGCGGCTCATGGAATTATAGATGCAAAGGTTGTGGTCTTTCATTTTCCGGAAGGGTTCGTTTGCATGTTATGCTTCGAAGGGGTTGGGTATGCCGCCGTTGTTCTTGGGGGCGCTGACGGGCTTTACGGGCTTGATTTCGCCGAAAGTCTGCTCGTAGCGTCCGATGTTCTCGCGGAGAGCGAAGAGAAGGCTCTTTGCGTTCTCGGGGGTCATGATGATGCGGCTTACGACCTTTGCGTGCGGCATGTTGGGAGCTATGGAGATGAAGTCGAGGAAGAACTCGCTGCCGGAGTGTGCGATGAAAGCGCGGTTGGAGTAGATGCCGTTTGCTACTTCGGGGGAGAGTTCTATCTTGATTTCCTGTTTGTTGTTGTTTTCCATTTTATTCTGATGTTTTTGTATGTTATTCGATGGGTTTGATGTCTGTTTCTTTTTTTATGATGGTGACGGTGTTGCTGCCGAGGTATGTGTCGTCGGTGGTGACGACGCGTATGTTTTCGGTGTCGAGGCTGTTCCAGAGCTCGCCGATGTTGAAGGAGGCGTAGAAGTTGTATGCCTGAGCCATGGGACCGTTGACGCCGTCGAAGATGAAGTTGAGCACCGGGCTTGCGGAGTCCTTGGTGGCGGAGTTGAGGTAGAGGTCGCAGTTCTTTACCTCGTTGGAGGTGACGCCGGAGAAAACGACGTTGAGATATTCTCCTGAGCGCCAGATCGACTGCACCTTGATGGGGTCGGAGTCCATAGCGGCAATTTCAGCAGCCGAAGCCGTCTTGTAGCTCTCGCCTCCGCCGAAGGTGGTGTTAGCCGATGCGACGTAGACATTGTCGCTGACGTAGCGCTTGTCGCCGGCGGGATGATAGTAGACGATGATGCGCTCGCCGATCTTGAATGTTCCGGAGTCGAAACGCTGGTTGGTGAGGAGTGTTATGAGTGGCGAGTCATCGACCTGACGGAAGGTGAGCACCGCTCCTGTGTCGCCGTTGCTCTCGAGTGTGACGATGTCGAGGAAGTACTGTCCGTCGTCGGATGGGTCGTCGTTGCTGTTGCAGGCGCTGAAGACGCATGCCGCAAGAACGGAGACTGCAAGAATAAGTGATTTTGTAAGTTTCATAGATGTAAATTATCAGTAATATTATCAATTTTGCCGTCAGCCATGCGGATGACGATGTCGGAATCGCGAGCGAGCGTCCCGTCGTGTGTGACGATTACGAAGGTTGCTCCGAGTTCGTCGCGCAGCTCGAAGAATAGACGGTGGAGCTGCGCCCTGTTCTGCGAGTCGAGGCTTCCTGTGGGCTCGTCGGCGAGTATGACCTTGGGAGAGTTGACGAGCGCTCTTGCTACCGCCGCGCGCTGGCATTCGCCTCCGGAAAGCTCGGAGGGCTTGTGGGCGGCGCGTGCGCCGAGCCCGAGACGGTCGATGAGGGCATGTGCCTTGTCGAACGCCGCCTCGCGGGACTCGCCGGCTATGAGTGCGGGCATCGCCACGTTCTCGGTGAGCGTGAATTCGGGCAGGAGGCAGTGAAACTGGAAGACGAAGCCGATGTTGCGGTTGCGGAAAGCCGACAGCCGCCGGTCGTTCATTGCGGTGATGTCGGTGCCGTCGTAGCTGACGGTTCCTCCCTTGTCGGGCATGGAGAGCGAGCCGAGAATCTGCAGGAGGGTGGTTTTGCCGGCGCCGCTGGGTCCGGTTATGGCCGTGATGCGGCGGTCGGCGATGTCAAGGTCTATTCCCTTGAGCACCGTCAGCTTCCCGAACGTCTTCCGTATGTCTCTTGCCTCGATCATGCAGCCTGAGGGTTATCAGTGGCAGCATCCGCCGTCGCATCCGCAGCTTCCCTCGCCGGCTTCGCCGCAGTTGCCGCCGCCACATGAGCCGCCGCAGCATCCGCAGCCTTCCTGAGGCTGGAGCTCTTCGGGCTTGGGGTCGCGGACGGTGATGACTTCGCCGACATAGTGGACGCGGTCTTTGGCGAGGGGATGGTTAAGGTCGAGAACGACAGCCTCGGGAGTGAGACGGACAACGGTGCCGTCGATGCGGAATCCGTCGGGTGTCATCAGCGGGATGAGGGCTCCGGGCGTGAACATGCTCTCGTCGAACTTCCCGTTGACGGTCATCTGCTCGCGGGGGATGGAGAATATTTCCTCTTCGGAGTATGGTCCGAATGCTTTCTCCGGCTCGGCGATAAAGTCGAACCTGTCGCCTGCGGAAAGTCCCTCGAGGTTTTCGTCAAGAGCCTCTACGAATCCTACTGTCATGCCGTCGATGGCGCGGTCGGGGTCTTCTGCCGTCACTTCATGGACGAGGGTCTCGGTGCCGTCGGGATTGACACGGAAAAGCTTGTATGCTATCTCGAAATATTTGCCTTTTTCTATTTTATCCATATACGTGTATATTACTCAAAATACAAAGTTACAAAAAATCCGCCGAGTCAAAAGCGGATTTTTGTTAAATTTCTTAATCAGTATTCGGGGTTGTTGACCCTCAGGCGCGGTCCGTTGTCGCGGACGATGGACTCGAAGTAGCGCTGGTTGTATCCTCCGAACTTGGGCTGAACGGGCGTACCCTCTGGCGTGCGCTCGAAGACACCGTCTGTCTCGGGCTTGATGTTGCCGTCCATGTACTTGACAAAGAGGAAGTCGCCGAGTTTCTTGTAACGGGCGGTGGTATTCTCGGCGGCGGCGTTCGTGATGCCGTTGAGATAGGCTCGGGCGGAGTCCATGTCCATGCCTGCGACAAGATCCTCAGCCTGGACGGCGAAGTTCTCGTAGGTACCCTCGAGCTCGGACTGCACCTTGCGGATGTCGGGAATCATCTGCGAATAGCGGTTGTAAGCCTGGTTAGCCACGTAGTTGTTGACCCAGAACAGGGAGTCCCAAGAGAGGGTGAGCAGGTCGGCGGTGCGCTCGTCGAGGGAGCGGGGAACGGAGGTGTTGGAGCTGAACACAGGGACGTAGACGCATGTGTTTGCGTCGTCGACTCCGAACCAGAGTATGCCTTTCATGGCGTCGTGGCGGTTGCGGTTGAGGTCGGCGACGAATGAGAAGCCGGTCTGCTGTGTGGCGATGGCTCTCTCGTGGGTATACTCTACGCTGTCGACGGTGAAGCCCATGGGACGCCAGCGGTAGGGAACGTCGAATGGTCCGGCGCCGATGTCTTTGGTCATGTCGAGGAGCGTGCCCTCGAAGTGGTCGCGCATCATCCATTTGAGGTCGTTTGCCGAGAGTTTCTTGTCCGGCTTGACCCAGAGGGGGAAGGGCTCGCCTTTGCCTTCCATGATCCACGGCGTGTATCTGTCCATCTTGGAAGAGGGGGCAAAGCGGCGGAAATAGCTCCACACGCGTGCGTCGCAGCCACGGGTAGCTCCGGCGTCGGTGATAGCGTATGCGCGGGAGAAGTCGAAATCTTTGTCCTTGCCGTCAAAATAACCCTGCTGACGGGCGAAGCTGATTACGTCGGGCGAGTAGAGGGTCTCGGGGTCGTTGAGGGGGAACTTATGGATGCGGGAGTGGTTGGCGTGACCGGAGATATATCCGTCGGGCACGCGGCGCGCCACCCATACGGCGCCCTTGTCGGCTTTGCCCTTTCCTATCATCTCCATGATCCACGCCTCGTTGGGGTCTGCGATGGAGAAAGACTCGCCCTCGGAGGCGTAGCCGTAGTCGCGGACGAGCGATGTCATCACGTCGATAGCCTCGCGAGCTGTCTTCGCGCGCTGCAGGGCGATGTAGATGAGGGATCCGTAGTCGACGATGCCGGTTCCGGCGAGCTCGTGACGTCCTCCCCAGGTACTTTCGGCGATGCTGAGCCCGTGCTCGTTCATGTTGCCGACGGTGGCGTAGGTGTGGCTCACTTCGGGAATCTCGCCGAGATGGCGGTGGGAGTCCCAGTCGATAATCTGCCGCATGCCGCCGGGCTTGTGGTCGGCTGCAGGCTGGCTGTAGAGCGCGCCATAGAGCACATGGCTGTCGGCGGCGTAGGTAATCATTGAGCTGCCTTTCTCAGTGGCGCCGGGTGTGGCGATGAGGCTCGTGCACGCGAGCGAGGCAACGGCGCCTGAAAGAATAGCGGCGCATGTAAAAAATATTCGTATTGTTCGCATAATCGGTTAACGTGTATGTCTATACTTTTATTATCTTACCGAGTAGGGGATACCATAGATAGCCCTCGACGTTCTCGTTCCCTGTGTCCTTGAGCAGCCAGCAGTAGCCGCGTACCTGCTCCTTGTGCCGTTCGCCGACAGCCGATGTGAACTTGTAATCGACGACAACGGTGGCTCCGTCGGGAAGGATGACGATACGGTCGGGTCGGGACGTGACGCCGTTGACGGGGTTGTAGAAGGAGCGCTCGGCATAGACGATGTTGTCCTTGTCGAACCAACGCCGGGCGGTGTCGCCAGCCTTGTCGAAGGCATCGGAGAGTATCGCCACGTATTCCTCGCGCTCGGTGTCGGGAAGACCCATGCGGGTACACAGACGGCGCGCCGAGGCGTCGAGGTCGTCGCGCGTGAGCATGGAGGCGAGTATGGCGTGCATGTTCGTGCCCCGTCGGCTTGCCTCGCGCATCTGTGGCGTGCCTTCGAAGGGACTGTCGCAGTCGGTGATGTGCTTGGGCTCTTCGTCGCCTGTGTCCTCGTCATCGCTGAAGATGTCGTCGATGCAGAATATTTTCCGGGTATCCTCGCGGGAGCATGCGGTGTATTCGCCGGCGTTTATTACCGTTGTGTCGCTTTTAGCTTTATCGCCCGAGGGCGCGGTTGGCGAGCCGAGGACGTATGCCTCCGCTTCCTCCAGTTCTGTTTCCCCGGCAGTGAAAGGAAGCTCGCCGGAATCGGCAATGCCGCGGAAAGCCTTGTAGATTTCTGTGCCGGAGCCCGTTGTCTTATCGATGTAGATGTTCAGTTCACGTTTGGCGCGGGTGAAGGCGACGTATGTGGTGTTGAGATTGTCCATAATCTCCGCCCTGTTGTCCTCATTGATGGCGTCTGCGACTGCCGGCAGCCCGCACTTGGAGAGTGGGGAGTCTGGAGTAACGCGGACGCGGCATATAGGCGGAACAGTGTCCGGCTCGAAGCCTTCGAGACCTGTGAAATCGAGCCACAGCCGTTTTTCGTTGTGCATGAGTTCCCAGCTGCCGAAAGGAATGTGTACGCAGTCGCTTTCAAGTCCTTTGGAGGTGTGTACCGTCATGACCCTGACGGCATCGACGGAGGCGGACGCGAGTATCGCCCATTTCTGCTCGTTGCGGTCGTAGTCGGCGAGAAAAGCCGAGAGCGATGGGTCGGTGGTCTCGAGATGCCTGATGGCGCGGTCGACGAGCGCCGCGATGTAGGCGTATTCGCTGCTTCGCTGCGCAGGTGTGAGCTTCAGCTCGATGACGGTCTCGATGAGTGCGACGAGATTGGCGGGATTTTTCTCCCTGATGCTCTGCACATGCTTCCGGATGCTCTCGGAGGACTCGTCGCTGCGGTCGAGGGCGCGTTCGAGCGCCGTGAGGCTGTCGTAGCCCTGCGACAGGAAATGATTGTACCGTACAATCATCATGGTGATGTCGCCGTTTGTGGCGTATTTCGGTACCACGCTGCTTCCGGCGGGCTGTTTGCCCTCGAAGGAACGCTCGACGAGCTTCAGGGCGCTGATGATGGAGCGGACGGCATCAGAGCTGCTGAGGAGCAGAGCCTCGGAGGAAAGGAGACGAATGTCGGGATGGTTGTCGGTGAGATAGCGTACCACACGCTGCGCCTCGTTGCGTCTGCGCGTGAGTATGAGAATCTGCCCCCAGGCGTATCCTGCCTCGTGCTGCCGTATTATTTCCTGAGCCATGGGGGCGAGGATTCCGTTTACCTCGTCGGGCTTGTCGCCGTGGAAACACAGCCGTATGTATGCCGGAAGGTCGGTGTGCCTGACGGTCTGCCTGACTCCTGAATACTCGCCGAAGGCAAGCGCCTCCGCCATGCGGGCGAAAATGGCGTTGTTGAAGAGGACAATGTCGCGGGCGCTGCGGTGGTTGGTGTTCTCTGCGGGCTTGTCGCCTTTGGAAACGTGCCGGGTGGGGAAATCGACGGTCTGCACGTCGGAGCCGAGCAGTCGGCTGTCGGAGTTGCGGAAGCGGTAGATCGACTGCTTGACATCGCCGATGATGAGGTTGTCGTTGCCGTAGGCGAGACTGTTCGCCATGAGCGGCTTGAGGTTCTGCCACTGTAGGCGCGAGGTGTCCTGGAATTCGTCGATGAGCAGATGGTGTATGCGCATGCCGAGCCGTTCGTAGATGAAGGGCATCTCGGCGTCGTTGATGATTCGGGCGAGGAGTTCGGCGGTGTCGGAGATGAGGACTGTGTTGTTCTCCCTGAGCAGCGAGGCGAGTGCGGCGCGCGTGTGCCCGATGAAGGCGAGAAGTCCGGTAGCGTCGAGCAGTTCCTTGCAGACGGC
>JAGBDG010000300.1 GCA_017937625.1 Muribaculaceae bacterium
AAGGCAACGGTTTGATTTCCACATCGGGGGAGCAAGATGCGAAAGTTAGAAGGGCGGTACCGGAAACCGCGAATATGGCATATTTTAGAATATTCATTGTATGAGTGTTTTTACGGTTGTTTAATTAGCCGATGCTTCGGGTTCTGTTTCTTCAGGAACGACAGGCTTGGGCATGGGCAGGAGAGTGCGGTCTTTCCATGTGTCGAGGAAGTTCACGCCGACATTGACTGTTGGAGTCTGCGACTTGCGGTTCACCACAAGCGACTGCTTCGACACCTGCTCCGACACATAGTCGGAAAGCTCACCGAGAGTGGCGTGTCCCTGTGTCTGCTGGAGCTTCTCGAGGAGGTAGTAGGTGAAGAGACCGTGACCGTTCTCCTTGTAGGGGAACGCAGCCTGGTCGCCGTTGGTGGCGGAGAAAATCACCATGTTTCCGACGGGCTTCGTGCGTCCGGGCTTGATCATGACGCCGCGAGCCTGGGCAAGCATCTCCTCGCCACGGGTGGCGCCGCTGAAGCAGGCGTCGAGGAAGATGGTGACGGAGCGCGACTCCAGACCGCCGAGCTCGTCGTAGAGACGCTTGACGGGGTAGCACACTTCCTTGGCGGTGCCGTCGGCGTCGACGGGGAGAAGATAAGCCTCGCGGCTCTGCTCGTCGGGTATGCCGTGACCGGCATAGTAGAAGATGATGTCGACGTCGCCGTCGTAGGCGTTGGAGATGTTGGAGATGTCGCGCACGGCAGCGAGGAGGTCGCCGTAGGTAGCGTTCTCATAGCTGCGGATATTCTTCTGGGGAAGTCCGAGGGTCTTGTTGCAGTACTTCGCGAAGGTCTCGGCGTCGTGCATTGCGAAAGGCACTTCGGCAATGCCGCGCTGATAGTTCTCGTTGCCGATGATGACGGCGAAGGTGCGGCTGTTGTCGACGCCCGACGAGGGGATGTTCTTGTCGACGGGCGAGGTGATTGTCTTCTTGGCGGGAGCCGCCGGAGCCGCGGGAGCTGCTGCCTGCGAAGCGGCAGCGATAAGCGCCTCCTGAGAGGGACCATCATAGAGTACTACCTTTGCAAGTTCCTCGGTGTCGAGCTCGTCGGCTGCGGGAACTTCATATTCTATACCGCCGAGCGATACCTTGCAGCGGACAACGGCGAGCTTGTCGTTGTAGATACCGTAGGTAGGCTCAAGTTTTACCGATGAGAAGCTTTCCTTGAAAGCCTTTGCCTGGTCGGCGGGGACCTTCACGTAGAAACTGCCGGTGAGAGGCGTCTCGACCTCGAACATGTTGTAGTCGGCGTCGTATTCTCCTACGACACCCTGAAGCGAGATGGGAGCGTAGAGGCGGATATACTCGCTGCGGGCGTCGGTGACGAGCGCCAGGGTCTTGTCCTGCGTGGTCTCGGGAGTGACGCGCTCGGCGAACTGCTCGGCGCTCTCGTAGGGTTTGCGGCGCTTCCAGTCGCGCAGGGGGTTGCGCACGCGATCCTTGGCGAACTCGCTGAAGGCGGGCACCTGCTGGTCGACGTTAGCCATCGACGACTTGGCGAGAACACTCTTCATGAGCATGGGGATATCCTTATAGAAAGGCACGTTCTTACACTTGATGAACGCCTTGTTGAGAACGTAGAGAGGGGTGCTGACGGTGTTGCCGCGGACATCGGAAAGCACGGAGCATCCGTAGAACGGACCGTTGCCGCCGTTGTCGTAGACGGCGAGAGAAAGCTCGACCTCAGCCTCGTCGGGGAGAGTGACGGAAACGAGCGACTTGCAGTCGCGGAAAGCGTTTGGACCTATCTTCTTGATGGTGTTGGGGAGGACGAGCTTCTTGACGTACTTGCAGCCGCGGAAACCGTCTTCCTGCACCTCGGTGACGGTGCGTGCGGCTCCGTCAATCATCACCAGAGGCATGACGGTGATTTCGGTGACCGTCTTGTCGCCAGCCTTGGCTGCCTTGCAGCTTGCCTCGGAGTGGTTGATGACTTCATACTTGACGCCGCCCTGAACCGTAGATTCGGCAGCGAGCATGGCGGTAGTCGCCAGGGCGGTTGCGGCGAGAGTCAATAATAATCTTTTCATAACTTCAGATGCATGTTTTAGAAGTCAAATCCCAACATAAGACCGACACCGAAAGCCTTGAACTTCGAATGTACGTTGTAAGGAGCAGAAGAATACTCATCGCCGGGTGTCAGAGAAGACCAAAGTTCCATCTGACGTGTACGGAAGATTATACCGTAGTTAATACCGGAATTCTTTTTCAGGCGCTTGCGTCCGCCGATGGTGAGCTGTCCGAAAAGACCTTTCTGAAAAGCGATGGACGAACCGGCGCGAAGCTCGGCGAAGAAATTCTGTTTCGACGAACCGAAAAGGTCGTAGCGGAGGCATGCGAACACGGGTATGGAAATATAATCGGTGACGTCGCCGTCTTCATAACGATAGGTTCCACCTGTCACTTTTTCCTCACGTGACCAATAGCTGCCGTCGGTGGGGATACCGATTATTGCCTCAGCGCCAAGACCGATGTAGAATCGGCGCCACTGGAAGCCGTGGATAGTCGATATTGCGGGGGCGACAGCTACGTATGTTTTTTCGTCGTACGACTGTGTTGCCGAGTAGTTTTCGGAATATGGCAACTTCCAGAATTCCACTACGGGCTCCAGGT
>JAGBDG010000301.1 GCA_017937625.1 Muribaculaceae bacterium
AAAAATAAATTCAAATCGTTGCGCCCGCAAATCTCGCATAACAATCAGAATATCAATAATTTCAAAGAACTCTTATGATTTTTTAGTGGACACTAATGACACCAATTGCTAAAAAAAATTGATTTGCAGGGCAATTATTTTTTGCTTAACTTTGCACTATGAATCCGCGCATGTGGCGTAATTGGTAGCCGCGTTAGACTTAGGATCTAATGTCTCAGGACGTATGGGTTCGAGTCCCTTCATGCGCACTAAAAGCAAGAATGTCAGTCTCTTAGCTGACATTCTTTTGTTTTTATCACTCCCTCACATAGTGGGGCATCTGCTCAGGGATAATCATGGAAATCTCCACAAGTCCCGCCACATTGCCGTCGGCGTCGCGCCAAGGAGTCTGGTATATCATCTTGCGCACGCCCTTTTTCTCGATTGTATAGCAGTTGCTCTCGCCGGTAGCAAGCATGTGCTTTATAATTTCAATCGAGCGCTCGTTGTGGTATTCGAGCAGATTGTGTCCTATCAGCGCGGCGCCTCCGCGTCCGGCGAAAGTCTCGCGCGAACGCTCGTTCATATAGATAATGCGACAGTCGGCGTCGGCGACAGTGATTGCGCAGTTCACGCCCATAGCCCAGTCCGGGAGAATACCTTCGATTTCTTTCTTATCCATTGCTTTGAGATTTAAGTTCTTCTGCAAGCGCGCGTGCGCTCATTATTCCGTCTATCGCCGCCGACACTATTCCTCCGGCATATCCCGCGCCTTCGCCGCAAGGATAAAGTCCGGCGACACCGATATGTTGCAGGGTCTCGGAATCGCGGGGTATGCGAACAGGCGAGGATGTACGAGTCTCGTCGCCTATCAGCACGGCGTCGCGGGTGAGAAATCCGCGCTGCTTGGCGCCGAATACCTTGAACCCCTCCTGAAGCCGGCGGGCAACACCCTCGGGCAACAGCTCGTCGACGCGGCGACTCACAAGTCCGGGCGGATACGACGAGCGCGGGAGATCTTCGGACAGCCTTCCGGCAACGAAATCGGTCATTCTCTGCGCCGGAGCATGCTGAGTTCCTTCGGCCGCTTCGAAGAAGCGTTTCTCTATGACTTCCTGGAAGTGCATCATTTTCAGGGCACTGTCCTTGGTATCGGCAATATCCTCCGGAAGAATCTCAACGACCATTCCTGAATTCGCCCATTTCGTTCCCCGGTTAGCCGGAGACATACCGTTGACCACAAGTTGACCGGGCGCGCTCGCGGCTGGAATGATATAACCGCCGGGGCACATGCAGAACGAATAAACTGCACGTCCGTCGACGCGCGTGAGCATACTGTACTCCGCTGCCGGAAGATACTTGCCTCGTCCTTGTGGAGAATGATACTGCAGACGGTCGATAAGCTCCTGCGGATGCTCGAGACGAACACCAACGGCAATTCCCTTTGCCTGAAGCTCAACTCCGGCAGCGTAAAGCATGCGGTACACATCGCGCGCCGAATGACCTGTAGCGAGAATCACCGGTCCGCGCCACTCTTTACCGTTTCTGTCGGTGACGCCCTCTACCCTCTTGCCGTCGGGCGACAGAAGCAGCCCAGTCACGCGCGTTCCGAAATGCACTTCGCCTCCATGTTCCAAAATTGTATTGCGCATCGACTTTATGACACTTGGAAGCCGGTCGGAACCGATATGGGGATGGGCGTCGACAAGAATATCAGCCTGCGCACCGTGGAGATGGAACACACGGAGCACTTTCTCCACCGGACCGCGCTTCTTGCTGCGTGTGTAGAGTTTGCCATCGGAGTACGCGCCCGCGCCGCCTTCGCCGAAGCAGTAGTTCGAATCCTCGTCGACGATGCCCTCGCGGTTAATCGCCGTCATGTCGCGCCGGCGGCTGTCCACATCCTTGCCGCGCTCTAATATTACCGGCTTGACGCCAAGCTCTATAAGCTCAAGCGCCGCGAAAAGTCCAGCCGGACCCGCGCCCACGATTATCGCCTGATGAACATTGGTAACATCGGGATATACGACAGGCTCAACCTCTCGGGCGCTGTTGTCGACAGCATCGATATGCACTCGTACTGTCAGATTGACATACACTTTGCGCTGTCGAGCGTCGATCGAGCGTCTTACAATGTCGGTCGCGACGACACGCGACGGGTCGATATGGAGCTGGCGGCTGCATTCCGCCTTAAGACGTTCTGGTATGGCGGCTGTTGCCGGTTCTACACGTAGGGTAATGGTCTCAAGCATTGTATGTGTGTTTAGCCATGCTGCGGGCAAGGCGTCGGTTCATTATAATCATCGTAATCAAAGCGAGAAAGAAAGCGAGAAGATCGCTGCCGCACATCGACGCCCAAACGCCGTTGACGCCCCACGCCCGTGCGAAAATCAGCAGCAACGGCAAAAGGAAAATAAGCTGACGCGTAAGCGACAGAAATATCGACAACGCCGGCTTGCCTATCGACTGGAAATAATTCTGTATCACAATCTGCGGTCCTACGACAGGATAGACTATAAAATATATCCTGAAGCCTTCGCGAGCTATCGAAATCATGCCTTCGTCGGTGGTGAACATGCCGCTGATAACGTCGGGCATGCTCTCCGTAAGTGCCCATCCTATTGCGGACACTATGAAGCCAAGCCACATTCCCTTGCGGAGGGTAGTCCTTACTCTGTCCCACCTGGCAGCGCCGAAATTATAGCCGAGGATAGGCTGCATGCCCTGCGTTATGCCGAAGATTATCATGACAAAGAACATGGTCGTGCGGTTGATGATGCCGTAGGCACCGACTGCGAGATTGCCGTCGGCTCCGGCGGTAGAAAGCAGTGCCTTGTTGATGAACACTACCACCAGGCATGCCGTACAGTTCATCAGAAACGGCGACAGACCTATGGAATACATCTTGCTGATTATATTCCTGTCAAGCTTCCAGCATCCGCGGGTGAAGCGAATGTACGTGTTTTTGGAGAGAAAATGGAAGAGCACCCAGATGAAAGCGGCAAACTGACCGAGAACTGTGGCGAGGGCAGCTCCGGCGATACCCCAGTCGAAAACAAAAATGAACACCGGTGCAGCCGCTATGTTGACCCCGACTGAAAACAGCGCCGATATCATCGCCTTGCGCGGATAGCCCGTAGCACGCATGAGATTGTTCAGCCCGAGAAAGACATAGCTTACGGGGGTAGCCATCAGTATGATTGCCATGAACTCGCGGGCGTAGGTAATGGTTTCCTCTGTCGCGCCGAAAAAGTAAAGTATCGGGTCAAGGAAAACAAGCCCTATTGTCGTTATGACAACGGCATGGACGAGGCAAAGTATCGTGACATTGCCCACCACATTCGACGCCTTGGCTACATTACGCTCGCCGAGAAATATCGACGATATGGTTGCTCCGCCGACAGCGACAAGCACGCAGAACGCAACCACGAGATTCATCAGAGGAAAAGTAATGGCAAGACCGGTGATTGCCATAGCGCCGACACCTCGACCAATGAAGATGCTGTCAACGATATTGTAGAGCGACGTGGCGAGACTTGCGACTATCGCGGGCAGAGAATACTTCATCAGCAGACTGCCTATAGGCTTGACGCCTAAGTCTGCCGTACTGCTCTTGGAACTGTTAGTCATGCTCTCTGCCATAGGAAAGAAAAAAGCCGCTCGAAATTTTCGACCGGCTTGCTTGTTGCGGGGGCAGGACTTGAACCTACGACCTTTGGGTTATGAGCCCAACGAGCTACCACTGCTCCACCCCGCGTTGTTTTTACGCTGCAAAATTAGACATATTCGTCGTACTATGCAAGTGTTTTACATTTTTTAACCGTATTGAGGCTGCGTTTTTTTAAAAAGCCCGCGCCGCCGGATGTGCGGCGCGAGCATATATCACTGAACTTCTTACTCTTACTTCTTTACGTCAGAATAGCTTGCGGTTCCCGACAGCGTCGAGGGGTTAGCCTCGTCGGGTATGTCGTCTTCCGATTCCACTACTTTGAGATAGAAACCGAGCACAGCGTCGGCAGGTGCCTTGTCGACCATAAGGACGGGAGCGGTAAGCTCGAGGATATGGCGACCGACGCGGGTACCTTCTGGAACAAGCACTGAGGCATCATACGGCGGAATGACCGCGGTTCCAAGATAGAAACCGTCGATATAGTAGGATACCTGCGTAAGAGCCACCGCCTTGTCGTTCTCGAGATTCTTTACTGTTACGCCATTAACTACAAGAGAATCACCGGCAACGGCGTAGACCGTGTCATTGACAACAGGGTTCTTGAAGTCTACCGTGATGCCGACTTTCGGCAAGTCGTTGTCATCGCTGCATGACACCAATGCAAGTGCGGGAAGAAAGAGAAGAATGAGAGCTAAAAGATGAGACTTTTTCATTTTTCCATATAGTTTAAGTTATTAATAAGTGAATCATGCCTTTGCGGCTGTCTCAGTTACGGAAAACGAGATCTCCGTTTTCCATATCTATTATAATGGGACGGCTGCGGTCTACTTTCTGGGCGAGGATGTCCTTCGAGAGCTGGTTGAGCACAAGACGATGGATTGCTCGCTTGACGGGACGAGCGCCGAATTCGGGGTCGAAGCCTTCGTCGGCAAGATAGCTGATAGCTTCAGGCGTAACCTTGAGCTCAATGCCCGAGTTGTACGACAGCATCTTCTGTATGCCGCGTATCTGCAGACCTACGATTTCCTCTATCTCCTTGCGGTTGAGAGGCGTGAACATTATAATCTCGTCGATACGGTTGATGAACTCGGGTCGTATCGTCTGCTTGAGCATGTCGAGCACTTCCTGCTTCGTCTTCTCCACGACCTCATCCTTGTTTTCGGGCGTCATCTTGGCGAAGTTGTCGCGGATGAGCGGCGAGCCCATGTTAGAGGTCATGATGATGATGGTGTTCTTGAAGTTGACGTTACGCCCCTTGTTGTCGGTCAGACGTCCGTCGTCGAGCACCTGAAGCAGGATATTGAAAACATCCGGATGCGCTTTCTCGATTTCGTCGAACAGGACAACCGAATACGGCTTGCGTCGTACAGCCTCGGTCAGCTGACCGCCTTCATCATAACCGACATATCCCGGAGGCGCTCCGACAAGACGGGACACCGAGTGTTTTTCCTGATACTCGCTCATGTCGATACGTGTCATCATGTTCTCGTCATCGAAGAGGTATTCGGCAAGCGCCTTCGCGAGTTCTGTCTTGCCCACACCTGTCGTACCTAAGAAGATGAAGCTGCCGATAGGACGTTTGGGGTCGCTAAGACCGGCACGGCTGCGGCGGACGGCATCGGCTATGGCGCTGATTGCCTCGTCCTGACCCACGACACGGTCGTGAAGCTCAGCCTCGAGGTGCAGAAGCTTGTCTTTCTCGCTCTGAACCATCTTGTTGACCGGTATGCCAGTCCATCGCGAAACAACGTCGGCGATGTCCTCTGCGTCGACTTCTTCCTTGATGAGGGCTTTCTCTCCCTGCATCATCTTGAGCTGCTCCTGGATATCGGCGATTTCCTTTTCCTTCTGGGCAATCTTGGCATAACGTATTTCGGCTACCTTGGCATAGTCGCCCTCGCGCTGAGCCTTCTCCGCCTCGAAGTTGAACTGCTCGATATCTATCTTGTTCTGCTGAATCTTGTTGATGAGGTCGCGTTCGGCTGTCCACTTGGCGGTGTACTCCTTTTCTTCCTCGCGGAGCTCGGCAATCTCGCGCTCAATCTCCTTGACGCGCTCCTTCTCGCCCTCGCGCTTGATAGCCTCGCGCTCTATCTCCTTCTGTGCTATGCGGCGCGTGATGTCGTCGAGAGCCTGAGGAACCGAGTCAATCTCAAGCTTGAGCTTGGCGGCAGCCTCGTCCACAAGGTCGATTGCCTTGTCGGGCAGGAAACGGTCGGTTATGTAGCGCTCGGAGAGCTGCACGGCTGCAACGATAGCCTCGTCACGGATACGGACCTTGTGATGGTTCTCGTAGCGTTCCTTAAGACCTCGGAGAATAGCTATCGCCGAAGCCTCGTCAGGCTCATCGACCATGACTTTCTGGAAGCGTCGCTCGAGAGCCTTGTCTTTCTCGAAGTATTTCTGATACTCGTCGAGCGTGGTAGCGCCAATGCTGCGAAGCTCGCCGCGCGCGAGAGCCGGCTTGAGGATGTTTGCCGCATCCATCGCGCCCTCGCCTTTGCCGGCGCCCACGAGAGTGTGGATTTCATCTATAAAGAGGATAATCTCGCCGTCGGCGGCTGTTACTTCGTTCACTATAGCCTTAAGGCGCTCCTCGAACTCTCCTTTGTCTTTCGCGCCGGCGACAAGGGCGCCCATGTCGAGCGAGAATATCTGCTTGGTACGCAAGTTCTCCGGTACGTCGCCGCGCACAATGCGGTGAGCGAGACCTTCGGCAATAGCCGTCTTGCCGGTACCGGGCTCACCGATAAGCATAGGGTTGTTTTTTGTGCGTCGGCTCAGAATCTGAAGCACACGACGTATCTCCTCGTCACGTCCGATGACGGGATCGAGCTTGCCTGAACGGGCGCGCTCGTTGAGGTTGACTGCATATTTCGACAAGGCGTTATACGTGTCCTCTGCACCCTGGTCAGTGGCTTTTTTGCCCTTGCGTAGCTCCTGTATGGCGGCTTCCATGTCTTTCTTTGTCAGTCCGGCATCCTTAAGGACTGTCGCAGCCTTGGAGTTGATTTCGAAAAGCGCCATCAGCAGCGACTCGAGAGTCACGTACTGGTCACCGAGTTTATTGGATATGTCGAGAGCTTTCTGAAGCACATCATTAGACGTACGGCTCAGATAGGGTTCAGAACCGGAGACCTTCGGCAGAGCGGCAATATCGGCGTCGACCTGCCGTGTCACTGTCGCAGGATTGGCACCAATTTTTTGGAAAATAAAATTTACCACGCTTTCGCCTTCGTCGATAACGCCTTTGAGGATGCACTCGGGCTCTATAGCCTGAGCACCCGCGCCGCGAGTTATCTCGACTGCTTTCTGGATTGCCTCCTGCGATTTAATGGTGAAATTGTTAAAATTCATAATATAGTATAGTTGTACGTTTCAGTTCTTATGCTTTCCTTTTAAATCAAACAAGCGACGCTTGCATTTGGTTTCACACAACCCATTACAATATCGGTGCCACAGCGTTCCGTCTGCCATATTGTCCGTTTTTTGGCACATCTCGATGACGTAAAAAAGAAAAAGAGGTGCCTTCACAGGTACCTCCCTTCCCATTCATCACATTATGCTTATTTTAAAGTGCTTTGGTCTGCATATTCTTTATTCGTATCTGCCTTCTACTACGTCCCAGTCGACAATGTCCCAGAGAGCGGCGAGCGCGTCGGCGCGCCTGTTCTGCCAGTCAAGGTAATAGGCGTGCTCCCATACGTCGAAGGTAAGCAGCGGCGTGAGTCCCGAAGTGATGGGGTTGCCTGCATTAGGACCTTGTGTTATGAAAAGCTTGCCGCTCTCGTCACGCGAGAGCCATACCCAGCCCGAGCCGAAAAGCCCGACGCCGGCGTCGACAAATGCCTTCTTGAAATCTTCGAACGACCCGAAATCGCGGTCTATAGCCTTGCGGAGCTCGCCTTTGGGCTCGCGGCTTCCGTCCGGAGAGAAGGTGAAGAAGTAGAAGATATGATTCCACGCCTGCGAGGCGTTGTTGAAAAGAGCGCCCTGCGCCTTGGCTATGATTTCCTCAAGCTCGGCGTCCTCGAATTCAGTGCCGCGGATGAGGCGGTTGAGATTGTCTATATAAGCTTTCTCGTGCTTTCCATAGTGGAAATCGACGGTACGGCGGCTTATTGCGGGCTCAAGAGCGTCCGGTGCGTAAGGGAGTTGTGGCTGTTCGTATTGCATAGTATTATCTTTTAATTCTGTTTTCACTTAGAAAAACGTCCTCAGCACGCCAAGGTTCAGCCGAATAGTGGATTTGACATTTGTTAAAACGGCATGACACCCTCTTAACACAAACTATTAGCTGTCGGCACATTCTGAGAAGCGTCCTGCAAGGCTCTTTATCGCCGCAACCGCCGTCTGGTCGGCTGCTACAGGCACAACAGTGACATAACGTCTTGAAAGCCAGTATTCGTCGGTATCGTCAGCATCGGGCTCGTCATTGATGAAACGTCCGGAGAGCATATAGAAAGGTATACCCTGCGGGTCGAGATAACGCTGATAGTTGTCGGTCCAGCGACCGCGAGCGGCGCGGCAAACCTTGATGCCTTCGGGGAGAACACGTGCGGGAATGTTAACGTTCAGGCATACTCCCTGCGGCAATCCTTTTTCAATGATTTCAGCCGCGATGGCGGCGACAAAGGCTGTGGAAAGAGTGAAATCTGCCTTCATCGAGTGGTGCAGCAACGAGAAACCGACAGAAGGAATACCTTCGAGACAACCTTCGAGCACAGCTCCCATAGTGCCGGAATAGGTGACATTGACACCGGCGTTTGACCCATGGTTGATGCCCGCGAAGATAATGTCGGGACGGCGCGGCAATATTGCGGCGAGGGCAAGCTTTACACAATCTACAGGCGTGCCGTTGACTGTGAAAAGGCGCACGCCTTCGGTGCGGGGAGGCAGTTCGTTGATTCGCAGCGGAGAGGACACTGTTATCGCAGCCGACTGTCCAGAGTGAGGATGGGCGGGAGCGACAACATACACATCGCCCAACGAGCGCACACATTCGGCAAGGTGGTGGATACCGGGAGCATCGACGCTGTCGTCGTTGGTTATGAGTATGAGTTTACGGGATAAATTTTCCATTATATTTTATGTCAGAATATAAATATATAAACGCTCAGACTGACGAAAAGTCAGTCGCCGCATACTTTAAGAATGAAATCGGCGATATCAGACAGCACTTCAGGCGATATAGTCTCCTCAATCTCGGCGTATTCGGCTATGTCGCCCCGCACGGCGTGCTGGAATGGATGGTTGAGCCCTTCATAGAGTTTCACTGCCGCACCGGGAGCAAGAGCCTGCATGCGCGGCATGTTGATTTCAGGACGCACCTGCTGGTCGAGACTTCCGTAAAGAACGAATGCCGGCACCTTAGCCGACTTTATGACCTCGGCAGGACTGAACGCGACGAACTGCGTGAGCCACGGATTCATCGAGCGGGCTATGGCATGGAGGTTCATCTTCATCTGTCCGTATACCGTACCCTCCGGCATCCCGGCGAAAAGTCCGTCAATCTTCGAGTCAGCTTTATCGACGCCCTCGCGCCGCACAATATCATAAAACTCGAGAAGCGCGCGGCAGTAATCGGCGATTTCGGTCTCGCCGACGCCGCTCTGTCTCATCGCCGTGGCACTCTGGTCGGCAAGGATGCTGTCGCCGCGCAATGCAGGCGCGCCCATTGCTACAATGAAGTCGGGACGCGACGCTTCGTTACGTCCGGCTCCGAGAATAAAGGCGACGGTCGATCCCTCGCTGTGTCCGAGAACGCCTGTCTTAGCAAATCCTTCTTTATTACGGAGATATTCTACGCCAGCCGCCGCATCCTGGGCAAAATCGGTGGTCTTAGCCTCCGTAGGGTCGCCCGTCGACTGCCCTACGCCGCGGTCGTCGTAGCGTAGCGATGCTATGCCTCGTCTGGCAAGGTAGTCGGCAATGACAGCAAAAGGACGATGCTCGAAAAGCTCTTCGTCGCGGTTCTGTAGTCCGCTGCCAGTGACCATAAGCACAACGGGAGTATCAGCGCCGAAGCCTTCGGGAAGCGTCAGAGTTCCTGCGAGCACTGCATCGGCAGCCGGATTGGCAAATGTCACCTCCTTAATTATATATGGAAAAGGTGCCTGAGGCGTCTGCGGACGGTTGCGTTTGCCTTCGCCCGGCACGAGCTCCAGCGGAAGCTCTATGCTGCCTTGTTTGAAAATACCATTTATTTGTCCGGCACGGAGTCCGCCCGCAAAAGACGCTGCAATCTTCGGCACAGTGAAGCGTACCGAGTCTGCCGAAAGATACTTTACAAACCCCTTTATGCCGCGTGCGCCCTGATCAGGCGAGTCGAGAGTCACGGTTTTACCGTCGGCTGCAATGTCGACTACTATCCGCAGGGAGTTTCGGCTCGACAGTTCAAGTTTGCCGTTCCACTTGCCGCTGATGTTCTCCTGCGCCTCAGAATACAGACCCGGAAGGATGATACATGCCGCCGCGATGACGGCTTTTGCTAAAATCAGTCTTTTCATATTGGCAAAGTTAGCGAAAAATCGCTAACGTGCAGTTTTTTTGTTTAACTTTGCATCATAATTTGAAGCCATGTACATATCCCCCGATATATCCGACACCCCACTTTGGCTCATCGTTGCCGCTTTCGTCTGCGCGATGATGCTTTTCGCCATATATTTCTTCCGCATCCGCACCGTGGCAGTCTGTCGCCGGCGCGCCGACTCTGAACGTCCCGACAAACCGGACGCCGAATACCTTCCCGTGTCCGTCGTCATTTTCTCGCAGGGCGATGCCGACACGCTCGAGGCTCTTCTCCGTCAGGTACTCGGGCAGGATTACCCTGCTGCTTTCGAAATTATAGTGGTCAACGAGGGAGAGTCGGCTGACGTCCGCGATACAGTTGCCATGCTACGGTCGAAACACAGCAATCTCTATCTTACTTTCACGCCCGAAGGCGTTGTCAACCTCAGCCGCAAGAAGCTTGCGCTGACACTCGGCGTCAAGGCTGCACGCTACGACATCGTGGCGCTTACTACAACCGCAGCTGAGATAGAGTCGCCGCTATGGTTGCGCCGCATGATGACGCCGTTCGACCGCGACGGCCGCATAGAGGTTGCGCTCGGCTTCTCGTACGTCGAGCCAGACGAAGACCGCGAGTTCGGTTTCCGCGGCAGAGCTTTCGACTATGTGGCGGAGAGCACCCGCTGGCTCGGCGCCGCTATCGCCGGAAAGCCGTTCAGAGGCACGGAATATAACATCGCATAC
>JAGBDG010000302.1 GCA_017937625.1 Muribaculaceae bacterium
CTCGCAACCGGCAATCCCGATGACCTTGCGAAAGCAAACAGCATAGCCAGTGCGGAAGCCGACCGCTTCGCCCAGCTTGTGAAATACGCATCGAGCCTCGACCCCGTGCTGTTCAACCAGCTCGGACGCTCTGAGAGCTATTCGCTCCAGTATCTTGGAGAGGCTGTCGCTCTGCGCAACTTTGCCGACATTCTCGCCGCCAAACCCGGCATTGGTCAGGAATACAAGGATATGCTCAAGAGCACGAGCTTCGAGGAAGACCTCCGCATAGCCCCCGTGCTTTATGTCGACGGCTATTCGCTTGATGAGCTCGAGAAACAGGCATCCGGAATCGATGCCGCCCAGCGCGGTACGGTCGACAAGGCTATCGCCATTCTCCGCGCCAACAAGGAAGCTGGCGTCGACCCGATGAAGTTCTCGCGCGAGCTCATGGCCAAATACGCGTTCACTCCCGAGCAGTGGTCATTTGTAATAAAGTGATATGCTGATCGAACAACCCCCTCTCCTTTACCGTCTTCTTTTCCCCGAGGCTTTATGGCGACTTAAAGTCCGGGGAAAAAAGAAGGTGGCTTATATCACTTTCGACGACGGTCCCATACCTGAGGAAACTCCCTGGGTTCTCGATGTTCTCGACCGCTATGGGGTGAAGGCGACCTTTTTTATGGTCGGTGACAATGTGCGGCGTCATCCCGAACTTCTTGAGGAAGTGAAGCGTCGCGGTCACACAATCGGCAACCACACCATGCACCACGCGCAAGGCTTCAGGATGAAAACCAAGCGCTATCTGCGCGACATCAACGAGGCGGCACAACTGATCGACAGCACGTATTTCCGTCCTCCCCACGGACTGATAAGATGGAAACAGGCGGCTGCTCTGAAAGAGCACTACAATATAGTTATGTACGACCTGGTGACGCGCGACTATTCGAAGAAGCTTACGGGCGAGCAGGTGCTCGAGAACGTCAAACGCTATACGCGCAACGGCTCGATAATTGTTTTCCATGACTCGCTTAAGGCTTCCGCCAATATGCGTTATGCCATGCCGCGTGCGATAGAATGGCTCCTTGAACAAGGCTATGAGCTGCGCCCCCTGCCGATGTAGCGGTGAGTTGAGAACGGCTATTCTGAGCGTCGCTAAGGAAGCGGGCGCTTGTGCCGCTGGTTTTGCCCGTGTTGAGCCTGTGGAGCCTCGATATGTTGAGGCATACCGCCGCTGGATAGAGCGGGGCATGAACGGAGGAATGGAATATCTCGACCGCTATCATGAGGTCCGTGAGAATCCGGCGCTACTGCTTGAAGGAGCCAGGAGCATGCTGTGCGTCGCGTTTCCTTATAGAAACGGTTCGATGCCCCGCCATCCGCTTTTTGCCGATTATGCTCTCGGGAATGACTATCACGAGGTTCTGCGCCATGCGCTGGAACCTGTTGCACGCATAATGCGGGAGTCAGTCGACGGTTCCGAAACGAGAATTTGCATTGACACCGCTCCTATTCGCGAGCGTTACTGGGCCGCGAAGGCGGGGCTGGGCTTCATCGGTCTCAACAATCAGCTTATAATACCCGGTATCGGATCGGCGGTCTTTCTCGCCGAAATACTGTGGACAGTTGATGTCACTCCTTCATCGAGCCGCATAGAGGAAAGCTGTATTATGTGCGGAAGATGTGTCAAGTCATGTCCTTCCGGTGCGCTTCAGAAGGATGGTACTCTTGATGCCCGACGTTGCCTTTCCTACCTTACAATCGAGCACCGCGGCGAACTGCCGGAAGAACTTTCTCTCGTCGGCAGACGTATCTACGGCTGTGACGTGTGTCGCGATGTCTGTCCTTATAACAGCTCGAATGAAATGCCTGTCAGGGAAGAATTCAAGCCGTCGGAGGAACTTATGAAACTGACTGTTGCCGACATCTGCCGGATGGAACAGCCGGATTTCTCGAGGATATTCCGCCACAGCGCCGTAAAGCGCGCCAAGCTTGCCGGACTGCTGCGCAATGCCGAAGCTGCGAAACAGGATAGTTAGTCCTATTTTGTCAATTCAACCCAAAACAGTATTTTTGCATAAAGAAGACCTGAAATTTTACGCAATGACAGATAAATTCGTTTTTTACGCCCCCGGCAATGGTTTTCTGCAGCCATACGTCGAACGTGAGGTTGGCAAATCGCCCGAAGCCCTCGCTGTAATGGTCTCGAGTACTGATATCTATGAGCCGGACTCCGAGACGATAATCGATGAGGAATGTGCTTTGAGGAAAAATTCCGACTGGGCGAGACTCGAACAGGAGTTTCTGAATGAATACCCGGACGGATATATACTGCGCGCCGCACCTGTCGTCGGCACTGGCATGAAAGGCGCTGTCCGCAAACTCGCTGAAGAAATCTTTTCCGGTCGTTTCTTTCATTTCCCCGGTAACGAGACCCGAAAGTGCGTCGTACATGCCGTAGATATTGCGAAAGCCGTAGGTCTTCTGCTCGCCAAGCGTCCGGCAAAGCGTGTGTTCAATATCTGCGACGATACATATCCTACGCTACACGATATAGCAGAAAGCCTCGCTTTCCGCATGGACAACAAGCGTATTTCGAATCTAAGCACGCGACCGCAGCAAATTATCGCCCGTTTCTTCTATCGCCGGCGCTACGCTTATTACATGACCGACGAAAGGTTCTGCTGCAACGCTCTCAAACACGCTACTGGTTTCGAACCCACTGACGTCTGTGCCTACCTCCGCGAGCATGTTTATGATGAAAACAGCCTTTAGCCATGAGTTTTGCCGATAACCTTTTTGCGAGCCTAAAGACTGTTGTGAAACTTGTTGTGGAATCGCGCCCATGCTCAGTCCGCAAGGGGACGGACGGCGGACGTCTTGTCATAATGGCGAACGGTCCGTCGCTTGCCGATACAATACGTGACAACCGCGCACTGCTGATGTCGGCTCCGTCGCTCGCTGTTAATTTCGCTGCAATCTCGCCGGAATTCAAGGAGCTGCGTCCGCGCTATTATGTCCTCGCCGACCCTTATTTCTTTTCGGATGACACATCAAACGAGAACCTTGCCAGACTGCGCGACGAATTAGGGGCAGTCGGTTGGAAAATGACGCTGCTCGTCCCTGTCAAATATGCTGCTAAGGCAAAAAGATTCTATCCTAATAATGATGTGAAGACATTCAATATCGCCGGATTGGAGGGCTTCACGTGGCTGACGCATCCGCTTTATCGTCTCGGAGCGGGTATGCCGCGACCGCGGAACGTGCTTATTCCTTCGATTATGCTCGGAATTGCGCTCGGATATACGGAAATAATCATTACCGGCGCCGATCACTCCTGGATGAAAACTCTGAGCGTGACGGACGAGAACGAGGTGGTATCGATACAGCCACATTTCTATTCCGACGGCGATAATGAGAAGAATCGCGTGCGCCACGAATACCGCAACTATCGCCTTCACCAGATTGTGCAGAGTTTCGCAATCGCCTTCAAGAGCTATCACGACATCGAGGCTTATGCACGCAAGCGTGGCGTTCATATTATCAATGCCACTCCTGGCAGCTTTATCGACGCTTTCGACCGAAAACTTCCGGACTCTGAATAATATAAGCAGAAGTAATTGAACCAGAAAGCCGCTCCTCTCGGGGCGGCTTTCTGAATCTTCTAACACTAAATTCCTAAAACCATTAATCCTTTTTACTTATACCTTCAGAACCTTTGTCTTCTTTGTATCTTAGACCTAATAATTATTTACATCACAAAGTTACGCTGACTAAGTCAAATTTTTATGCGGATATATATGCAATATAAATAAATATAAAGAATCTTCTGAATTAAATATTTGAATATCAAAGATGAACAGATTTTTTATATCACGTGTAATATAAGTATAAATCAAGCTTTACACGTATAAAGCGGCTATGTTTTTCTCGAAAGAATTACGGTCGGCGGCTCTTCCTTTCAGTCGGTTTCGGTAAGTATAGATTGTATTCACCGAAAGTCCGAGAGCTTCGGCGAGCCGGGCGCTGTCGGTGATGCCGAAACGCATATATGCGGCGATACGAAGTTCGGGAGTAAGACGCTTGCCTGGAAGCAATGAGAGTTCTTTTCCTGGCAGCATGAGTGTATTGAGTCGGTCGATGAAATCGGGATACTGTGTGAGGACAAGCTCGTCGAACGCAGCATAGAACTTTTCGCGCTGCGACTCGTTGTATGTGCCATTCTCGATGTCGGTGTAGAGATCTTTGATCTGACCGGCTTTTAGCTTGCGTGCCACGTAGACGTTGAAGTCATTGAGCTGAGAATGAAGGAGGAATGACATGGTGTTTGCTCCGTTGGCAATCTTCTCTGTGTCAGCAATTTTGTTGTGCAGTTCTTTTATTTTGACCTTATACTTCTGATGATCGCTCTTGATTTTGCGCGCGCGGTTGATGGTTAGATAAAGGAGCAGCGCTATTGTTATGACCATTGCGACAATCATAACCGCGAGCCAACGGCGAACCGTTGTTGTCTGAGCCGACAGGTAGGATATATATTTAGGATAATTGAAAGTTCTTGAATAACCTATACGGTTGTCGTCATACGACATGGCGAGCAGTATAAGGTCCCTCCCTATACGTCTTTCTCCTTCGTCGTAGAGAATTTTACCGGTTTCAGCAAGATATTCCGGACGGACAATCCCTTTTTTCATATTAATCGCCGTATATTCAAGCAGGTAGTGGAGGTATTCTTCCTGCTTGGACGGTTTGTCGGAATAATATGCGATTATCGTTCGCAGCGCTTCATCATAGTCTTCGGAGCCGGGTGTCAGCGATGGAAGTAATTCGAGCAGCGACGCGACTGATATAGAAGTCTCGCCGCGAAGTCCGAGAAGACGAGCCGAAATCAGTCCTGCGACCATGCTCTGTGGCGGGAAGTAATCCAGGAGAGAGTCATACGCCTCGATAGTTCGCTGACGGTAAAGCGATTTTGCCACTCCGTTGGGATATCGGCGCAGGATATAGTAGTTCAGGCGCGCTGCATTCTCCCAGTATTTCTTGCGGAGCTCGTGCGACATTGCCGACGGATCTATGGTGTTGAAATCTTTCAGAACCTCAATACCCGGACCGATGAGCGGATAATGAGCAAGATAGGACATGTACAGCTCAAGGGATTTGTCGGTCATGTCAAGGCTCTCGGCCTCCCTGCGCGCGAGCTGTAAGAACATCAATGCGGAATCCATGTCTGATTCTCGGTAACGACGAGCGATTTCCTGACTCAGAATGACCCTCTCTTCCGAGTTCTCGAGCATATCCCGCCGATGGATCATCGAATCGGTGACGGCGTGTCTGTGTTTCTTGAGTTTTTCGAACGACGGATAGAGCTCCTTCACCTCGATGAGAAGAGGACGGTTGAACTCGCTTATGCCGGCAAAGCAAGTCAAACAAGATATGACTAAGAGGGCGCAGACTATGATCAGATTCTTCATTTGGCAGATTTTTCTGCACAAAGTTACTAATTTTTCTTTTATATAGACTTTATTAATTTATATTTCCTTTTATATTTCGATTGTATTAAATAGTTGGATAATTGCAGATTAATGAAAATCGGCTAAGTTTTTCATGCTTGATCGTCTATATTTTTGAATTATGAGCCGATAATATTCCTAATTTTGCAACTGTTATAATGGTTAGTAAAAGTGATTGCTCCGACAAGGACAATCACCCTGTTCAAGAGAACGGAAAAAATTCGGAACCCTTCGTGAGAAGCGTTCCGTAATTTTTTTTATTAAAAAAGAATGAGTCGGCGGAATCAGACTGCCGGTTCGTCCATTTCGTTATTGTGATGGAGAAGGGCGAGCAATTTCTCGCGGTCGATTACTTTGAGTTCGTTGGAAGTGTATTCTATCAGACCTCTTTCTTTCATTGATTCAAGTCCGGCGTCGAAAACGGCACGCTGGACGCCGAAGAGCGAGCAGAGGTCGCGTTTGCGGCACTGAAGCACAATGTCGGTGCTTCCGGGCTGCGTGAGAGCGGAAATCCAGAATGCTATGCGTTCGTCGATATCGCCGTTGGTCAGCGACAGAATGCCGTGGAGACCTTTCTGCGCATTTGCGGAAAGGGTGTTGAGATAGTTGAACATGAACACAGAGTCGGCATTGAGCATCTTAGTGTAATCGTTCTTCGATATCTTGAGAATCGAGACGTCGTCGAGTGCGGTGACGGTGCTCGGAGAATTGGTGTACCGTCCGAAAAGGAAGTCTGCGGAGAGCACCGCAGGTGCCTTGAGAGTCTGACCGACGGCAAAACGCCCGTTGGTATTGACAATGACGCCGCGCACGCTGCCTGTGAGGATGAATGTCAGGTGTTTCGACGGTTCGCCGGCTCTTATGAGTGTCTCGCCGGCCGGATATTTGAGAAAATGCAACTTGGTCTGTCCGACAATCTGTGACATCTTGTCGTGTGATACCCCCCTGAACAAGGGCAGGTCCATCAGTTGTTCAAACATTGAAGGCATATCGTTATCTCCCTGTATAATCTGTTTTGTGTTTTATGTCGATGGGTTAAAATCTTTAATTTTAACGCCTGCTGAAGGCTTTTGGTTCATCCTTTTTTCTGGCGGCGTCCATGCGGGTCTTTCTGAAAAGCTGGAAAGAATTGACGAGATTCTGCCAGATAATATATGCCGCCGGTCCGATAGAAGACAGCGGATTGAGATAGTTCAGCGACATCCAGATGCCGAGAACCGTGTTTTTCTGTGCGAGTCCCTGCGCCGCCGAGATTTTGTCGCCGCAAGCTCTGCCTATCTTTCTGCCAATGGCAAACTGTGCGATGCACACGACGGCGGCTGCGACAGCCATAGCCGTCATTGCCGGAATCTCGCTGGCAGGCTCCGACATGACGAAACCGACAGCCTTGCCGACGACGAGGAAGAGAGAGACAGCCCAGAGATAAAACGAGACGCCCTGAATGGAGCCGATTGCCGCATGGACCTTCGGCGCGGTGAAATAGAGGAGCAGGGCGGCACAGAGCGGGAAGACGATGAGAGGGGCAAGGTGCATGGCTATGCCGAGCGAAGCCTCGATGAAGCTGATGTCTGTTCCCGGATTGGCGACCACAAAGAAAACCGGGGCGAAAATAGCCATGGTAAGGTTGCAGACCATGGAGTACGACGCCACGCGCGCTATGCTGCCTCCGAGCAGTCCGGTGACGACAGGCGCAGCCGTAGCCGTCGGGCAGAGGACGCATATCATGACCGACTGGGCGAACGTGAGCCCGAAAGGACGCAAGGCGAAGAATACGGCAACGGAGCCGACAACCTGGACTGCAAGGAGCATCCATATCATCTTCTCGATTCTGAAATCGCGCGGACGCACGCGGCAGAATGTCAGAAAAAGCATTGTGAAAATGAGATATGGAACCGCCCACTGCATCATCGCTATGGGCTTGTAGAACAGGAAGCCGCCCAGAATGGCTATTGGAAGCATGAAGGGCTTGAGCCGCCGCTGGATATTAGTCAGGGACATTTCTTTATGTCAGCTTTTTTGCAAGTTACTGATGACAATACGGCACCGTCAGGGCGCTGATTCAGTCTGCAAAGTTACGAAATTCCCGCCTAATTGCGAAAAACGGTCTTGAAAGCTGGTTTTTTGACGTATGTTAAGACGTCTCTCCGGACGAACATCAGAACGGGCGATAGTGTTATAAAATTATAATTTTCAATGAAGAATAATAACTGTATGACAAGAAAAATGAATATATCAGACATGCTCCGATGGATAAGAGTGTCGGCAATGGTATTGCTTGTCATCGCTCTTGCTCCCATGACCGTGTCGTGCGATAAGGAGAATTTCTGGAACGAGGTTCCGGGCGAAATAGCAACGTTCATCAACCAATACTATCCCGACTCGGATATAAGCTCATATAACTATACCAAGGAAGTTTATCATGTGCGTCTGAAAAACGGTCCGGGTCTTACGTTCGACAAGGATCAGCAGTGGGTGTCGGTCAACGGATACGGAATGCCCATTCCGCAGATTCTGCTTTTCGACCAGCTTCCGCCGAAGCTCTACAACTATCTGCAGGAAACGGAACAGCTTAACAGTGTGTTCAGCATTTCGCGCAGCAAGGGCATATATAATGTGTCGCTTCTGCAGCGCAATCTGCGCTACGACTCGGCGAACGAGGAGATTATCGGCTCGCCGTCTGACGGCGGAAGCGGACAGTCGATTTCAAGAGGGGAAAATTAAGCTTCAGCACTGCGCCGTCAAGTTCGAAGTCGGCGCTTGTGTCGTGTGTGAGGCTGTTGCCGTGTGCGTCAATCCATTCGAGGTCGAAATGGTCGATGAAGGGAGTGCGGAGCAATTTGCCTTTGACATGCAGCGGCGGCACTGTCCCGTTCTGCCATGGACCGTCGAGAAGAACGATGTCGTAGCCGCCTGCACCGTCGGCGATGGTTGCGATACGGTATTCGTCGGCAAGGACGGCATGCTTAGGTTCCGTGTTTCTGTCGAGATAGCTCCAGAGAGCCTCGAGACGGTCGACTGAAGCCGCGATATGAGCGGCAATGTCTTTCTCGGTCTCAAAAGCGGACCTCGTTATCGGCTTGCGGTGCTTGCTGATGATGGTGTTGCTGATGACGCCTGTCTTTCGCTGGCGGCTGATGCCGAGAGCGCCGGGTGTCTCGTTGTCGAATTCTATGTCTATGTCGATTTCGGGCGACGCTCCCCCGCAGGCGAGACTTGCGCCCGACGAATCGACGTTGAGCACGGCAGAAAAGCCGTTGTTGCGGTCGGTTGCGTATGTGAACAGTCCTTCACCGGTTGTCTCGACAATTTCGTCGGCACCGTCGCGGCGTATGAGAGTGTATGTACAGACATTCCTGCCAGTGCCGTCAGCTTCTGCCACCGGGCTTGCCTCGATGCGGGCGCGGCGATAGTGAATGCTGTCGGTGCGGTTCCAGAATACATCGAATGCGAGGGGTTTGTTGCGGGATGCCTGAAGGCGTACGTGATATGTAAGAGTAGACACCGGGTCGCACAGGTCGGTAAGTTCGAGCGTGTCGGCAGGCTCCGACGGACGGGCGACAGAGGCACAGGCAGCGAGCACAAGTGTGAGAAGTGCCTTGGACGTCATTCTTTCTTATGGCGGCGATATGCGGCAGCAAGTCGCGTGTGATAGCCGCGTGAGGCGTAGCTCGGACCGTTGTAGATGCGCGCGAACGCAGCCCAGTTCTTGTTCTTGAGATATTTGAGCAGTCCGGTGTTGCGGACATAGTTGGCGAAAAGGCGCAGCTGGTCGTATTCCGACCGTCCCATCATCTCCATGAATTCCTCGCGTGACGAGGCTCCCGACAGTTCCCAGTTGAATCCCCCAATCTGGAACATTCCCCAGAACGTGCTCTCTATGGCGGCGACGCTGTCGATTTTCATCGCCGCGTCGAACCTTGCCTTCTGGGCGAGCTGCTGCGACCCGTACTTTTTGATGTTGACAGGTTTGAGCGCTTCGGAATTCTGATGTCCGGCGAGGCTTACTCCATGACGTGCCGCCGCGCGGCGGAATACGGCAAGGTCGAAGTTGATGACCGGGAATCCCTGACTGTTGAGCCCGCGTCGGGTACGACCGGTCTCGATGTCGACGATAGCCTTGATTGCGGCTGTCTCTACCCCGAGGTCTTGGGCAATTTCGACGAAGTCCTGCTCCTGAAGCGGACCGGAGTGATAGAACGCGTCGGGGCGTGGTATGAAAGATGTGTGCAGGGTGTCGTCTTCGACAATAATAAAGGTACGACCGAGAGAATCGACGTTGACGTTCTCACGGTCGTACACATATATTGTATCGCTCCACAGACGTCCTACATATCCGGCGGCCATAAGGGCCGTCGGAACCATGAAGGACAGTGCCAGTGCAAGCGACCGCACGCTGTTATCCGAGCTTGGCGACTTTCTCGAGGATGCGTGTGAGCTGTCCCCAGAAACGTTCTACTGCGGGAATGTACATGCGCTCGCTGGGCGAGTGGACGCCCTGGAGGGTCGGTCCGAACGACACCATGTCGAGTTGCGGGTATTTGGCACGGAAAAGACCGCATTCGAGACCAGCGTGGATAGCCTTGATGGCGGGCTTGATGCCGTAGAGCTCCTCGTAGGCGTCGGAAGCGATGTGCATTATTTTGGAGTCCATGTTGGGCTGCCATCCGGGATAGCCGTCGCCGTGGGTCACTTCTGCGCCTGCGAGACGGAAGAGCGCCTCGACCTGACGTGCTATGTCCCATTTGCGCGACTCGACGGACGAGCGCTGCGATGTGGTGACGAGGATGCCGTCTTCGCCGACCATCTTGACTGATGCGAGGTTGGTGGATGTCTCTACGAGTCCTTCGATGTCGCGGCTCATGGATATCACTCCGTGAGGTGCGGAGTAGAGCGCCTCGACGAGCGCCTTGGTGGTGTCGTGGTCTACGGCGTACTCGGGCTTGTCGACGGAGTCGAGCTGGAACTTGATAGTGGGCTCGATGCCTGTGTATTCAGCCTCGACGTCGGCTACGAACTTGTTGAAAGCTACGCGGATCTGCTCCTTGTGTGCCGAGCATACGCCGAACACGGCATGTGCGGCGCGAGGAATGGCGTTGCGGAGGTTGCCGCCGTCGATTTCGCAGAGCGAGATCTCGTGCTCGGTGCTCAGACCGTAGAGGAACCGGGCGAGGAGCTTGTTGGCGTTGGCGCGTCCGAGGTGGATGTCGCCGCCGGAGTGACCTCCGAGACCGTTGGAGATGTCGAACTTGAAGTAGTGGAAGTCGGTGGGCGCGAATGAGCGCTTGTAGGTGAATGTACATGTGGTGTCGACACCGCCGGCGCATCCTACGAAGATTTCTGCGTCGTCCTCGGAGTCGAGGTTGAGGAGCATGGTGGCGTTGAGCATTCCTTCGCCGAGGTTGTTGGCGCCGGTAAGACCTGTTTCTTCGTCAACAGTGAAGAGCGCCTCGATAGGTCCGTGAACGAGCGAGTCGTCGGTGAGCGCTGCGAGTGCGGCAGCCATGCCTATTCCGTTGTCGGCACCGAGTGTGGTCCCTTCGGCGCGGAGCCAGTCGCCGTCGACGACAGTGGTGATGGGCTGTGTGTTGAAGTCGAAGTTCTTGTCGTTGGACTCGCATACCATGTCCATGTGAGCCTGCATGGCGACAACGGGAGCTTTCTCGTAGCCGGGAGTTGCGGGACGGCTCATGACAACATTGCCGACAGCGTCGGTCTTGACGTCTATATTGTGTTTAGCCGCAAAGTCGAGGAGGTATTTGCGGATTTTCTCTTCTTTTTTCGAAGGACGCGGCACGTGGTTGATCTCGTCGAAGATGGCGAAGACGTTGGCCGGCTGAAGATCTTTGATAGTCATCGTTCCTGTTATTTTTTAAGTCAGTTAAGTTCTAATATAGTTTTCGTTTTTAGAAAGAATGTTAAAATCATTCCTTTTCGCCCCCTAAATTACAAAATAAAATCGATTCGAAGAAAAAAAAGCATTTACTTTCGCTATCTTTGCAGCGTCGAAGCTGAAAGCAGCTTATGAAAACAGTGTTATTAACCGTCGCATTGGTGCTGATATCGGTGCTTCTCCTTGGAGTGAAAGTGCTTTTCGTAAAGGGTTCGTCATTCCCATCCGGTCATATCAGCCATTCTGCCGCCCTGCGCAAGCGTGGCATAGGATGTGCGTCTTCGGACAGCTCCAATACCGAAAAACCGTAATACCATTCATATCATAATAATAATGAAAAAACTGTCAATCACAGTAAAGACTCTCTTTCTCGGCGTTCTCGCCCTTGCCGCAGCGTCCTGCAGCAATAAAAATACAGAAACTACCGCTGCCGCAGCTCCCGCCGCAGGCGAGGAAGCCGCCGCACCGGCTATCAACATCCGCTATATCGATGCCGACTCCGTGATGAGCGCATACGTGCTCGCACAGCAGATCGCAGAGGAAAGCCAGCGCGAACTTCTCCGCTACCAGCAGCAGGAGCAGCAGAAGCAGCGCGAGCTCCAGACTCTGGGCAACTCCATACAGCAGAAGCAGCAGAACAACGTCTACATGACCGAGGCAAGCTTCCAGGCAGATGTGCAGAACTTCAACAAGAAGCAGCAGGAAGCCGAGCGCTACCTCGGCGCACAGCAGCAGAAGATTCAGACTGCAATGGCTGCCGCACAGCAGCGTCTGAACGACTCGATCAGCAACTTCGTGCGCGACTACAACGCCACCAAGGGCTACGACGCAATCCTGATGCGCGAGGCAGGCGTATACTTCAAACCTGAGCTCAACATCACCGCTGAGATTATCGAGGGTCTGAACGCACGCTTCCAGGCATCCAACGAGGCTGCGAAGTAAAAAGTCCCGCAAGATAAAAAACAGCAGTGCCGCGATGAATTTCGCGGCACTGCTGTTTTTGCGCTCAGAGTGCTCCGAGCGCTCTGAGTTCGCTGACGAGGTGAACGGTTATGGGAATAATGGGAGATTTGGGAAGACTGGGACTAA
>JAGBDG010000303.1 GCA_017937625.1 Muribaculaceae bacterium
GAATTCCGATTTTGGAGACCAGCGAGTAAATTGCCGAGAGAGTCATGCCGTATTTTTCCTGAATTTCCTCAACCGAATACCATTCGGTAATCTCCGGATTCTCCTTTCTCGCCGAGAAAAGTCGGTCGATATGGCTTTTGCTGAAATAGGCCTTGCCTCGAAGGATAGTCTTAGGCACATTATTCTCGGCGACCACTTTGTAAATCCACGAATCTTTGACGCCGAATTTCTCCCGAATCTCGGCGCGGGTGTAAAAGTCGGAGATGGACTTTCCTTTTTTCTCGATGGCTTCTTCGTTCGTCTCTCTTTCCTTCGGTGAAAGAAAATCGAACATCGCCTGAATATCGGCTTTGCTGATGAGAGTCTTTCTTCCGATTCTCGTCACCTTGATTTTACCTCGGTTGATGCTGTCATAAATATATGTCCTGCACACACCGAGATATTGGGACGTTTCGGTCGGTGTCAAGAAATCCTTATCCCGACTTTTACGGTCCGGATTACATTGGCTGGTCTCCTGATTGGAGAGAGCCATCTTCTTCTGCCTCATACGCTCTTTATAGGAGTGTTCGGAACATCTTTTTGAGCAGAATCGGGTTACCGTTGTCTGAGCCATAAAACGGTTGCCGCACCACTCGCAGATTCTTTCAATTTTAATATTGCTACTCATTTCGTTGGTGTTAATTTCGCCTTAGTTTGTTCGTGCGCGTCCGTTGACGTCCGTCTAAGTCCGCAAACCTCCACCACCTTGCTGACGCTTGGGGTGAAATGAGTCGCTGTCGTACAAAATCCGTACAAAATGGTGCATAAAAACGCCTAACACTGACAGTTATCAGCATTAGGCGTTCTTGTAAGAGTTAAGTTTTATTGCTCAGTAACAGTCAATTGCTATCAATATAAATTATTGATAATCAACTAATTACTTGCCGATGCAGAATGATTGGAATATGTTTTGGAGGATTTCGGGGGTGGTGATTTCGCCGGTGACGGAGGCGAGGTTATGGATTGCCTCGCGAAGATCTTGAGCGATGAGGTCGGCTGGAACCATATTGTCGATTCCATCGGCAACGGCTTTCAGTAGGGTAGCGGCGGCTGCGAATGCCTGGGCGTGGCGTGCGTTGGTCACAAGGATATCGCTTTCCGAGCTGTTTTTAAGCTTTTTGTCGAGCACGTCTGTCATCAAGACTTTAAGTTCCTCTATTCCATTTTCGTTCAGCGCGGAGATTGCTACTGACGGCACTCCCGGAAGCATGGAGTCGATTTTGTTTCTGAACTGTCGCGGAATCTCGCAGAGATCAGTCTTGTTGAATACGACAATGGTACGTGCAGGGTCAAGCTTTTCAATGGCAAGCCCGTCGACATCAGGCTCGGCGGAATCGACAAGCAGGAGAACGAGCATCGCTTCGTCGGCAGCCTTGCGCGAACGCTCGATACCGATGTTCTCGACCGGGTCATCGCTTTGGCGGATGCCGGCTGTGTCCTTGAACCGCACGAGGTACTGACCGATTTCAGCCGTATCCTCCACAATGTCGCGCGTCGTACCGTGAATCTCGCTAACGATTGCTCGATCGTCGCCGAGCAAAGTATTGAGAAGCGAGGATTTCCCGACATTAGTCTTGCCGATGATAGCCACCGGTATGCCTTCCTTCACGGCACTGCCCGTGGCGAAACTATCGGAGAGACGTCTTAACGTCCGCGCGGTTTCGGCAGCAAGATCATGCAGCTTGCGGCGCGAAGCGAATTCGACATCTTCCTCGCTGAAGTCCAGCTCAAGCTCAAGCAGCGACGCAAGCTCGACAAGTTTCGCCCTCGTTTCCTCGATATGTTTCGAGAACGTCCCACGCATCTGGGTCATCGCCTGACGGTGTGCCGCGGCAGACGACGACGCGATGAGGTCTGCGATAGCCTCAGCCTCCGCGAGATCCATCTTTCCCGATGCAAAAGCCCTTCGCGTAAACTCGCCCGGCAAAGCGAGACGGGCTCCGGAACCAATCAGCGCATTAAGAAGCTGGCGCTGAATCCATTTAGACCCGTGTACGCTTATCTCTGCGACATCATCACCAGTGAATGAGCGAGGACTTCTGAAAACGGTAAGCACTGCCTGGTCGAGCACAGAACCGTCCGTAGGATTGATTATCTCGCCAAGATGTGCCGTGTGCGATTTGAATGAACCGATATCCTTGCCGCACCATATCTTGCCGACTATGTCAAAAGCTTTTTCGCCGCTCACACGTGCCACTGCCACGCCTCCTGCACCAGGGGGCGTCGAGATCGCGCATATCGTGTCAGAAGAATTGTAGTATAATTCCGTATTCATCATTGTTTTCTATGTTTGCCTCTCTGTGTCCATTGGCGGAAATCGGCATTGCCTTCCATGCGCGACTCGATTGAGTCGGGGAGACACGAGAAAAAGTCATAACCGGTAATCTGTTCGATGTCGTCGACTGTACACGACATCGCCTCAAGTCCCTCGTCGGTATAGCTGTTCGGAACGATGAAGCCAATGGCGCGAGGAGTCTCAGCAAAAGGAGCCATTACAACCTTGAAGAAGCGTTCCGGTACCTTGACCTGCGAGCGACCGATAGTCCGCGGCATTTCATCCGAGATTACCGGTCCGCAAATAATCAGCAGGGCACTGTCGCGCTGAGCCCACTGGCGGCACATCTTCTCGAGCGTCGACCATCGTCCGCTGTTGACCGAGTGGTCCTGCGGGCAGATGTTCACGAGCGAATGCGATTCAGCCATAGCCTCAGCGCTCCATTTCATGTCGCCGGCAGGTGCCATGTGCCCGCGGTCGAAGCCCGAGCGGCGGTAATCGTCAAGTTCCGCGCAGCCGTACACATCATCGTCCTTGTAGAACTTCGAATTCCTCGGTAGCTCTCCGTCCGCTTCCCTTCCGGTAAGTTCCCACACCACATAGTTCGGTATATGATACGACGGATTGAAAGAGACCGTAAAGCCAGTGTAGTCGACAATAATCTCAGGCTGCTCGTCGGGAAGAATCACTTTGGAAAGACACGCCACGTCAGGAGTATAGGAGGGTAGTGCCGTCTTGGATCTGTACCATCTGCCGAATGCGATGACAGCAGAAAAAATCGCCAGGGCGACAACTACTATCGCAATGACAATCTTTGCCTCATATCTCACCTGGAAGCCCCGTCGTGCTCTCATGCGCTCGTATTTTCTCGGTCGGCTCATTTCCTGTCTGAATTTAAAATCTTATCGCAAGCCTCGCCGAAACGCTCTATGTCGTCCGTCGTCAGCGCTGCCGAAAGGCTCTGGCGCAGGCGGTCGGTTCCAGGCGGAACGGTCGGAGTGCGAATAGGCAGCACGTCTATTCCTTCATCGGCGAACGCCCTCGACAGCGCTACGGCTTTCTTCGGATCGCCCGTAATGTATGGCTGGATGTGGCTCGCTTCGCCCGAGGCACCGTAATGCGACAGAATCTCGGCAAGTCGCGCCGCGAGCCTCTTAAGATGCTCTCGCTCAGAGTTCATTCCCATTGCTTTACCGAAGACAAACCGCGACCATTCGATGTTCAGCGGCGGGAGTGCCGTCGAAAAGATAAAACTCCTCGCCTTGTTGACGGCAAAACGGCGCACGTCATCATCCATGATCGCGAAAGCCCCGGCTGAGCCAAGTGCCTTGCCGAGAGTGCCGATAACGACATCGACATCTTTGTAAGCCTTCGACGAGAAGCATAGTCCGCGACCGGCATCGCCCTCGACGCCGACGGCATGAGCCTCGTCGACATACAGCATTGCGCCCGGACAAGCCCTCTTGACCTCCGCGAGCCCTTCGATATCGGCGCGGTCACCGTCCATGCTGTAGACGCTTTCGGCGACTATCAGCGGCTTCAGACCATTATCCACCGCTTTTCGGGCAAGACGGCTCAAATGACTTATATCATTATGACGGAAGCGCTCGAACGGAGCGCCGCCGAGCCTTATGCCGTCGATAATCGAGGCATGTACAAGTTTGTCGGCGAGGACGATTGTTCCTTTCATCGACAGAGCCGATACAAGACCTGTATTGGCATGATAGCCGCTGTTGAAAATCAGCGCGCTACGACCGCCGTAAGCATCCGAGAGGTCAGCCTCAAAATCCGAGAAGGCACGCTGTCGGCGTGCGAGCAGACGCGACGCAGACGCCGACATGGCACCGCCCGACGGGACGAAATCCGCGAAGAACTCCTCAGCTAAATCATTCCTTGAGGCAATGCCGAGGTAGTCATTGGAAGTCAGGTCGATACGTCGCAAGTATCCTCCGTCTGCGGGGATGCTCCGAAGGTTTCCGCTGTCGGTGAGCGATGCGAGCGTTTCCTTAATAATTTCTTTCATCTGCAACGATTTCTACAAGTGTGCGGCACAGCGTGCGCAGCTGTTCCTCGCTTATCACGTAGGGCGGCATGATGTAGACGTTGCGTCCGAAAGGACGAATCCACACATTCTTAGCCACGCAGACCTTCTGGAACTTGCCCACATCCACGCTTCTTGCGACTTCCACAACGCCGATAGAGCCAAGCACACGCACGTCAGTCACTCCCGGCAGAGCCGAAGCCGCCGAAAGTTCCTCCTTCATGATTGCTTCAAGCCGACCGACCTTCGCCGCCATGTCCTGCGAGCGAAGCAGCCGGAGCGACTCGATGGCTATCGCGCAGCTCAGCGGATTGCCCATGAACGTCGGACCGTGCATCATCACGCCTGCCTCGCCTTCCGAGATTGCGCGGGCGATGTCAGCCGTGGCAAGGACAGCTCCCATGGTAAGATAACCCGCCGTCAGACCCTTGCCTATGCACATGATGTCCGGCATTACGCCCGCGTGTTCCCATGCGAAGAACTTGCCCGTGCGCCAGAAGCCCGTGGCAATCTCGTCGAAAATAAGGATAATGCCGTACTCGTCGCACAGCTTGCGGGCCTGGCGGAGATATTCAGGATTGTAGAACCACATGCCGCCCGCACCCTGCACGACAGGCTCGAGGATAAGCGCCGCGATTTCCGAAGAATGCTCCTCGAAAAGCCCGCGCATAGGCTCGATGTCAGCCGCGTTCCATTCGCCGTCGAAGCGCGAGCGAGGCTGCGGCAGAAAGTAGCGGACGGGCAGGGCAGAGCCGAAGGCAGTGTGCATGCCCGTCACAGGGTCGCACACGCTCATCGCGTTCCATGTGTCGCCGTGGTAGCCGCTGCGGATAGTCGCGAAATTCGTCTTCTTGTGGTCGCCGCTGCGCGAAACAGCAGCCTGTATCGCCATCTTCATCGCCACCTCCACCGAAACCGAGCCCGAGTCGGCATAAAAGATATGGTTCATGTTCGGCGGGACGACCTCAAGAAGTGCCTTGCCGAGTTCGATAGCCGGTTCGTGCGTAAGACCGCCGAACATCACGTGGCTCATCTTGTCGAGCTGACGACGGGCAGCGGCATTGATGTCAGGATTGTTGTAGCCGTGGATTTCGCACCACCACGATGACATGCCGTCGATAAGCTCTGTGCCGTCGGCAAGCTTGATGACGGCACCCGATGCCGATGCAACCTTGTAGGTCGGCAGCGGGTCGATGGTAGAAGTATAGGGATGCCACAGATGATCGCGGTCCCATTGGTCATGAAGAATATTATTATCCATATCAACAAAGGCATTTTTGCCTTATTACTGCAAAATTACTCAATTTCCTTAAGCGCACCTATTATATGTATAAAAAACGTGCCTAAAGTGGGTGGAACCGCTCTCGCGGGCGACATCTATGATGCTGCTTGTTTGGTGTTGTATTCAATATGTCAATGTCCGCGTGCCGGCGGTTTGTCTTTGGGACGCGGAGCAGGCTACCGCTATCGAGGTCGTGCGGCGCACGACGGAGGTGTAGGATTGGGTGGGGCTTCGGCTTTTGCCGGGTCGGTCAGCAGAACAACTATGGGGACTTTAAGGTCATTAGGGTCTTTAGGGAGGTTAGGGAGATTTGAGAAGTTGGCGGGAGGAGAAATGTAATAGAGTTTGGCGAGGCGGCGCTGCCACTGGCGCTCGGAGAGTCCTTCGGGCATGGTGGTGTGGACGATGAGGACGCCGTCTTCGGCGAGCTGGGGGACGAGGGCGCACCAGAGGTCGCGCCAGCGGTAGTTGTAGCGGCTGCCGGAGAAGGGCGAGACGGTGCGGTAGCGCTCGACGTGGAGCAGCAGGGTGAAGCGCGAGGTCATGCCGCGTGTCGCCTCGGTGTTGCGGGGCGAGGTGAGGTAGATTTGCTTATTGCGGTTGCGGGGACGCTCGCCGGC
>JAGBDG010000304.1 GCA_017937625.1 Muribaculaceae bacterium
ACACCACGTATGCTGCGCCAAGTCCCGCGAAGCCGAACGCATTGTAGAGCGGTATGTTGAGCAAAAGATAGAGCGCGGAGCTGCTCGTTTCGGTGATGACATATATACGTCCGTCGCCTTTTGCCGGCATTACGAAAGCGAGCGACCACGATACGGCACGAAACACAGTGCCGACTATGGCTATCGAGATGTAGGGGATGACCGTGTCGAAGGAATGCGAGTAGAGGATGTGCACAAGGAGCTCTTTGGCACAGATGAAGGCAACCACCACCGGCGCGAGAACCGAAAGGATAATCTTTATTTCGTGTGATACTATCACTTCCACGCGGCGCTCATGACGTATTATTGACGACAGACGAGGAAAATATTCCATCGAGATGGATGTGAATATCAAGCCAATATAGCTGTTGATCAGGGTATAGCCTGCCTGATAGTAGCCTACCGTGTCGGTCGACTGGGTTCGGTTCAGATATGCGATGAAAATATATGAAGCGAGGAGAGTGACAGCCGAGCTTACTGTCATGTATGCGCCGAGGGCGAGCATGCCCCGACCCTGGCGCACATCGTCACGGAATCGTTGCCAAATCTGGCTGACGGTTCTTCGGCTTTCCTTGATGCGGTGTCTGGCGTTGGACAGCTTTCTGCCGGAAAAAATGAGAGAGTAGAAAAGGTTGCAGAAGGCGAACAGGATAAGGACGGGTATAACACCGTTGAGGCGGAAAAAGTAGAACAGCGGCAGCGAGAGAAGCGACGAGGTGACTGACGAATAAAGTGTCGCACGAGCTAACTGCTTTAACCGGTCACAGCCCTGCATGATTGCGAATTCGCCCTGCGCTATCGCCGAGAATATCATGATGACCGACAGCAACAGGAAGGGTACGGTATGGTTGAAGTCGCCGAACTGAATCCATCCCAAAACGGGAGAGGTGACAATGACAAGCAAGAAACCGAAAACGCCGAGAAACATTGCAAGGCGACGTACAAGCGCTGCTGTCTGTTCAATCTTCACGGGGTCATCCTTGGCAAGCGATAGGTCGCGGACGGCGCTCTGACGCAGGTTGAGCTGCGTGGTCGACGACATGAAGTCCATTGTGGAATGGTAGATAGTGACAAGTCCGACGCCGAGAGGACCAATCCATATCGCGGCAAGTTTTGTTCGGATTACAGCACACAGGATATGAAGCACCTGAACGCTGCCAAAGATGCTGAGTGTCTTGAGTATGCGTTTGGTTGCCGTTGACCTGACGAGTGTGCTGTCTATTCTCATCGCAGCCAGTCTGCGGGATTTAGTTTCTCTTTCTCGTGGCGCACCTCGAAATGGAGGCGTGTGCGGTTATTGTCAGTAGGGTCGGAATAGATGGAGCCAAGCGACTGTCCCGCCTCTACTTTCTGACCTTTGCGCACCTTGAGTCCGTCGATACCGGCGTAGACCGTCAGGTATTCGCCGTGACGCAGAAGTACGACGTTGTCGAATCCTTCCATCACGATGACCATGCTGACGACGCCTGGGAATACGGCACACGCCTGCGCTCCCTTTGTGGTCTCGAAGTCTATGCCGTTGTTCTGAGTCTGTACCTTTTCGAGCTCCTCGTGTGTGTGGCGTCCGAAGGTAGACACCACAGTCGCCGCCCTGTCGACGGGCGACGGAAGCTTGCCTTTGTTAGAGGCGAAAGAGCCGGTGAGTCTGGTGTCGCTTTCGGGGCGTTTTTGCTCGGGTATTTTTTCGTTTCGGCGCGATTCTTCCTCGATGATTCTGTTGAGCTCGTCATCGAGTTTGCGGGCGAGACGTTCCTGTTCCTTGAGCACCTTGCCGAGGTTGCGTCCCTGGCGCTTTAGCGAGCCTACGACGGCGTCTGCCTGATTGCGCTGGATGCGGAGTGTCTGCTCTACGGCGGCGAGGCTGTCGAGATTGGTGGCGAGGACGTTGTGCAGCGAGTCGAGTCGTCCCTGCTGTACTTTGAGCCGGGCTGTCGCAGCCTTAAGACTGCGCGCTTTCTCCGCCTGCCACTGACTCAGTTCTTCGAGATAGCGTATTCGGCTCCGTGCCTCGTTGAAGGAGCCTGACGAAAGGACGTAAGCCGCCGGCGAAGAATAATGGCGGCGGTTGCGGATGGTGCGGAGCGCTTTGCCGTACGATTCGCGAAGCGCCTCGAGATGGCGGGTGTTGTATTTTATACTGTCGGCAAGCACGTCGCTGTTCATCTTCACGTTGTTTGCCGATGTGCGCAGACTGTTGGCTTCGTTGCGCTTGACACGCATCTTGCCTTCGATGGACTGGAGGTTCTTGAGCTCGCGCGAAGTCTGTGCGGCATTGGCGTCGAGCTGCCGGCGCGTGTTCTCTATTTTGCGGGCGTTTTCCTGCTTCTCCTTGCGCACGGAACTCGATGTCCGTCGTGCGGAGGAGAGGGGAAGTATAAGAAGAATAGCAAGAAGCAAGAAAAGTGGTCTGCGCATTATTTCTAAAGGGTTTTAAGCATCTTCATAATGTCTTCTGGACCGACTCTGCGCGCTTTCTTGGAAATCTTCGGCTTGGCGATGTCCGGATTCTCGTTCCACCGCGCTTTGTCGGGACTCGCCAGAAGCGTCATGCTGACGGGACGGTTTTTTATTTGCGTCGCAATGTCGACCGCTCCGGCTACCGTTCCGGCAGGCGACTGCGCCATGTCACCGAACATGCAGTCGATGGGGCTGCCAGACGTCGGTTCTATTGCTATCGCGGTAAGCACGGCGTTCGTTCCGTCGCTTTCGGCGGAATATGCCCATGCCAGACCTTTCGGCATCTTGCGTGGCGAGAAGCTGAAAGTGGTGTTCTTTTTCTTACCTATGTCAAGCTTGCCGGCGTCGCCCGCAGTGACCGCGCCTTTGCCGGGGATGAACGCCTGACCGAGCAGAAGGCTCTGGAGGTCGGCAAGCGTTATTCCATAGCGCGACGACAGCGCTGATACAGGTTCAGAGAGATACATGTCCATCGCTTTGACATAGACAATTATCGAATCATTGTCGGCATAGATCGACGCGACTTCGAATCCGAACATGCGCGCAGATATGAGAATGCTTTCTCCGTTTTTCATTCTCATGGTTCCGGAGATGCTGAAATTCTTGGGCTGCGACATGTTCAGCCGGACA
>JAGBDG010000305.1 GCA_017937625.1 Muribaculaceae bacterium
CGAAATCCAGTTGTTGGAGTTGGTGAGCGCCCAGCGTAGATCGACCATCTCGCCCACACGTGCCTTACCGGAGTTGCGCGGCTGCCAGATGCGTCCGTTCTCGTCGTAGAGCGTGGGCTGCTCGTTGAGCATCTTGGTGCACGGCGTGAAGTCGTCGGTCTCGAGGGCGTAGGTATAGAGGAAGGGCTTGATTGTGGAGCCTATCTGCCGGCGTCCGGTCGACACCATGTCGTACTGGAAGAAGCGGAAGTCGGGACCTCCCACGTATGCCTTGACAAAGCCCGTGGCGGGATCCATCGACATGAACGCGGCGCGCAGATACGACTTGGTATAGAGCAGCGAGTCCATGGGCGTCATCGTAGTGTCGACAGGTCCGGAATACGAGAACACGGTCATGTCGCGGGGTGTGTCGAATTCCTTCATCAGCTCAGCCTCGCTGAGTCCGGCGACACGTGCCACACGTCCGCGCTCGCTCTGCTTGACGGCATTCCTTATCAGCGTCTCGCGCATCTTGTCGGAGAGTTCGCCGCGGTTCGAGGTGTATGGAGCGGCAGACGAACCTTTTTTCTCGCGGAAAAACTGCTGCTGCAGCTGGCTCATGTGTTCCTCGACAGCCTCCTCGGCATATTGCTGCATGCGCGAGTCGATGGTGGTGTAGATCTTCAGACCGTCGTTGTAGATGTCGTATTTCGTTCCGTCGGGCTTGCGGGTCTTCTCTATCCATCCGAAAAGCGGGTCGGTAGCCCACGCGATGGAGTCGTCGACATATTTCTGCTGGTCCCACGAGGGATAGTTCTCGCGCCTGGGCTGTTTGGCAGTGAGTATGCGGCGAAGTTCCTCGCGGAAGTATGGCGCCAGACCGTCCTTGTGGTCGACGCGCTGGAAGTCGAGGGTCAGCGGCTCTGCCTGTAGGCGCTCGAGTTCCTCCTTCGACAGCAGGTCTGCCTTGTACATCTGCTCGAGCACCACGTTGCGGCGCTGGCGCGTGCGCTCGGGATGACGCACAGGATTGAAATACGCCGGATTCTTGACCATGCCGATGAGCGTTGCCGCCTCAAGTTCGTTGAGTTCCCCGGCGCTCTTGTTGAAGTAGACCTTGGCCGCCGACTTGATGCCAACGGCATTGTAGAGGAAGTCGAACTGGTTGAGGTACATCTTGAGGATTTCCTCCTTCGAGTAGAATCGCTCGAGCTTTATGGCTATCATCCACTCGATGGGCTTCTGTACGGCGCGCGACAGGAAACCGCTGCTTGGCGGCGTGTAGAGCTGCTTGGCGAGCTGCTGCGTGATGGTGGAGCCGCCGCCGGCGTTCTTCTGGCGGAGGATGACGGTCTTTATCATGGCGCGGAAGACAGCCTTGAGGTCGATGCCCGAGTGATCCTCGAAGCGGGCGTCCTCGGTGGCGATGAGGGCGTCGACCACGGCGGGAGATATCTCGTCGAAATCGGCGTACACGCGGTTGCCCGTGTTGCGGAAATAGCGTCCGAGCTCCTTGTTGTCGGAGCTGTAGATGACCGAGGCGAACTTGTCCTGCGGATTTTTAAGTTCCTCGACAGGCGGCATATATCCTATCACACCGTTGTAGACCAGCACGAAGAAAATGCCGGTGAACACGACGAAGGCTGCGAACGCCACCCAAAGAGCTATTATTGTTTTTCTGACCCACGGCTTGCGTGTTTCCGCCGGGGCATTCTGATTTTGTGTCCTCATTGAGAATTTTTACCTGAATATGTTCGCAAAAATAGTGATTTTTTGCCATTCCGACAAAAATGTGTAATTTTGCAGTCGGATGCCCTGCCCGAATGGTGGAATGGTAGACACGAGGGACTTAAAATCCCTTGGCCATTACGGCTGTATGGGTTCGAGTCCCATTTCGGGCACGCATGACGGCTGCGTCGTAATATCCTTACGCCGCAGCCTTTTTATTAAAGAAACAAACCAACCGTATATCGTAATGAAACACTGCAGTTACAACACTCGCGGCACATGCTCGCGCCGCATCGATTTCGACATCGACGACGAAGGTCGCCTGCACAACGTCTGCTTTCTGGGCGGCTGCGCCGGCAACACCGCCGGCATCGGCATGCTCGCCGAAGGCATGGACGCGGCGGCGTTCGCCGACCGTCTGCGCGGAGTACAGTGCGGCTCGAAGGGCACGTCGTGCCCCGACCAGCTTGCCCGCGCAATCGACGAGAACCTCTGAACAGAGTGTCCGGACAAGACATCAGCCCCGGCAGCGACGCGTGTCGCTGCCGGGGCTGACGATATTATGGGCTATAACTTATTTCACTACAAGTTTCATTGTCTTCACGGCAGCTCCAGCCTTGACGGAGAGGACGTACATGCCAGCCGAGGGTGCCTCGAGGACAAGGTTCTCGCCGTCCGCCGATGACGAAGCCGCGAGCATGCCGGAGGGTGTGTAGAGCAGAGCGCTCACCGAAGCTGCGCCTGCAGCGAAGATGTCGAGCGATTTTCCATTGACATTGACCATTATGTCGGAGCCAGCGACAGTGATGCCGTCGACTGCGCCTGTCTCCTCGATGACCTGCTTTATGCCCTTGGTAGCGTCGAGCTTGCCGGCGCCCCATGCTATGTCGTCGGTCACGAAGTCGTCTTTCTTGGCGGTTTCCATCATGATGCGGCGCACCTTTGCCACGTCGAGAGTCGGGTCGGCCTGCAGCCAGAGAGCCACGGTGCCGGTGACGTAGGGAGTAGCCATCGAAGTGCCGTTCATGCATGCCCAGTAGTGTGTGGTCTCGCCTTCCTGGGCGCTTGCCACGAGCATGTAGCTGTTGTCGTCGTAGTTTGCCGCCATGAACGGACCGCTCACCGACGAGTTGATGCCTGTGCCGGGAGCGCAGATGTGCGGTAGTTTCCTGCCGTCGACGAGCTCGCCCCACGACGAGAATGTCGAGAGGTTGCCGTCGCCGCCGCCGGTGGAGTATGTTCTGCCGCCTGTGAGGGTCTGCCACTGCGCACGGGTGCTGTAGCTGCCGACGGTGATGATGTTGCTGCCGCATCCCATGCTGTTGATGGAGCCGTTGTTGTCCGGACGGTCGTAGCCGTTGGGGACGACGGTGGCGAAGCGAATGTCGCGGTTGCCGTTGCCGTATGCGTCGACGCGCACGCCTTCGGCGCCTTCGATCATGATGCCGAGAACGACGTCGGAGCCGTTGACGGCAGAGACGTCGGAGCTGGCTCCTACCGACACGTTGTAGCGGTTGTCAACTTTCTTTGCGGTCAGTGTGATAGTGCCGTTGTATGCGTTGCGGAATATGCTGTGGTCTGCGCCCTCGCCGTTTCCGCAGGTGACGGTGCGGTTGTTCTCGCTGGTGATTTTCGAGGTAATCTCTCCGGAGTTAGCCTTTACGGTGATGATGCTCACCTTGATTTCGTCGCCGTTGGAGCTCCATACGTCGATCATGCCGGCGTTGAGCTTGTTGCCGTTGAGCAGGGTCTTGAGTTCCTTGTCGGTGGCGGTGAAGGTCTTGCCGGCGTGGATGTAGTCGCCGCCTTCGTTGCCGGCTGCGACGCAGATGATAGCCTCCTTGCCGAGATCGTCGAGAGCCAGCGAGAAAGCGTCGCTGCCGTCGTGAGGACCGTCGTTGCCGCCGAGCGACAGATTGATTACAACAGGCTTGTCTACCTGCTTGGCATAGTTGATGATGCGGCGTACGCCCGCGAGGATGGAGTTGTTGTAGAGGTCGCCGGCGCTGATGGCGAGCTCTGCGTCGGGAGCCACGCCGTAGAGGTTCACGGTCGACGTGTTCTTGCCGCCGGGATAGGATCCTGCGCCGTTGTATGCGCCGCCCATGATTCCGGCGACGTGTGTTCCGTGGGTCTCGTTGCGGTTGTCGGTGGGAGCGGTGCGTGTCGCGTCGTCAGTGTAGACGGTGGGCGTGGTGCTCGAGCCGCTGTAGCGGGCGTAGAATTTGAGTCGGTTCTGTGAGCCGTCGGCGCTGAGGAAGTTGATGTGCGAGGGGTCGAAGCCCGTGTCGAACATGCCGACGAGCACGCCGGTGCCTCTGTAGCGCTGCGGGAGGGTCAGACCGGAATGGAGGGTATTGACGCTCGACTTGCCTCGGGCGATGTCCATGGCGGGAGCCACGCTGTGACCGAAGGAGAGCTTGCTGACGCTGTTGCTCTGCGCGAGGTTCTCTATGCCGTCGACGGGC
>JAGBDG010000306.1 GCA_017937625.1 Muribaculaceae bacterium
ACAATTTTTAAAAACACAAAACTATTTTCTATTTTGATCCACTTTTTGCCAAAAATAAGTAAAACCGGATAGACTTCACTCCTATTTACCCAATTCAAGAGGATAGTATCAGTAATCGCTACTACCGATAGCGCATACACACAAAACGGCGTGCAACCCATCGGATTACACGCCGTTGATGTGTTAGAGGCTCTTGTCAGAGCTATATGCTATTTCAAGATGCCAATCATAGTTACAGAATAGCGGCTTTGATCTGGTCGACGATGTAGCGGACATGCTCGTCGGTGACCCAGGGTCCGGCGGGAAGACAGATGCCGACTTTGAAGAGGCTTTCGCTGACGCCGTTGGTATATCGCGGAGCATTACGGTAGACCGGCTGCGTGTGCATAGGTTTCCAAAGCGGACGCGACTCGATTCCGGCGGTGTCGAGATACATTCGCAGTGCCTCGACGTTGGTGTTCGGCTCGAGGTCGGTGTGAGCCGACTTCGTCGCGTGCGTCACACCAGCCGCACCGCCGACAGCACCCGTGACGACCTGCGCGTACGCCTTATCTTCATTTTTAATTCTCAATTCTTCATTCCGCGTAGCGGTACAGAGCCAGTAGTTCGAGTCATACTCTGCCGACGGCGCCTCGTGGAGAGTAATTCCCTCGACATCCTTCAGCAATTCCTTATAAAGCGCCTGCACGTGACGGTGATGCGCGATGTGCTCGTCTACCACTGTCATCTGTCCGCGACCTATGCCGGCACAGATATTCGACATGCGGTAGTTGTAGCCGATTGCCTCGTGCTGATAGTAAGGATACGATTCGCGCGCTTGTGTGGCATACCACATTATCTGACGCTTTGCCTCGGCGTCCCGGCATATCAGCGCGCCGCCGCCCGAGGTCGTAATCATCTTGTTGCCGTTGAATGACAGCACGCCGTACTTGCCGAACGTGCCGAGCACCTGACCGTTGAAGCGCGAGCCGAAGCCCTCGGCGGCGTCCTCGATAACGGGAATCCCGTAACGGTCGGCAATCTCCATGATGCGGTCAATCTTATACGGCATGCCGTAGAGAGCAACCGGAACAATAGCCTTCGGCTTCTTGCCGGTCTTGGCGATACGGTCCTTGATAGCTTCCTCGAGCAGCTCCGGATCCATGTTCCACGTCTCGCGCTCCGAGTCGACGAACACCGGCGTGGCGCCGAGATAAGTCACCGGATGGCTCGACGCACAGAACGTGAAGCTCTGCACAATCACCTCATCGCCCGCCTCGACCCCGCAAGCAATCAGCGCCAGATGCACCGCCGCCGTTCCCGCCGACAACGCGACGACCTCCTTATGCAACTTCTCTTGCGAAACCTTGATATTAACCGCACCTTTAACGGAAATCGAATTCGTTAACCAATCAGATATTTCGACATCTCGGTTGGTTAAAACGACCTCGTTTACAAAGTTCTCAAGGTCAGCCTCGAAGCCATTCACGTTCGGTCCAAGAGGCACAACCCAGTTCTGGTCAAACGCCTCCTTTATAAAATCCATCTCCCTGCCCGACATATGCGCCAGACAAAGCAAAATACGTTCACTCATTTATAATAGTCTTTGATTTGTAAAATTATTTCCTTAAATTTGCGCAAAAAGAAAACACCATTTTCATTTTGCACACATATTATGAACTTTATACCTCGCCGAATCACTCCACATATCGAAAAAGCCGCGGAAAATTATCCAGTAATAGTAATCACAGGACCGCGACAAGTAGGCAAGTCTACTTTATGCCGCCATATCTTTGACAGCTACCGCACCTACAATCTTGAGGACATCGCATTGCGCATGAAGGTGCGCGAAGACCCGAAGGGATTTCTGGCATCCTGCGGCGAATATGTGATAATTGACGAAGTGCAGCATGTGCCGGATTTACTGTCATATATTCAGATTTCAGTCGACGACAACCGCAGCCGCCGGTTTATACTGACAGGCAGCAGCAACTTCGCGCTTCTCGAGTCCATTAGCCAGAGTCTTGCGGGACGTGCTGCGGTATTCACACTTTTGCCGTTTTCGCTTAGCGAATTAGGTGAATATAAACAAACGGCGACCGACGATATTCTCATAGGCGGCTTCTATCCTGCAGTGAGAGCCGTTGGAGTGGACTATGAAACATTCTACAATAACTATAACGCACTGTATGTCGAGCGTGATGTCAGGCAGATTAAAGAGATAACCAGTCTGACGAATTTCGAAAAATTCATGACTCTCGTCGCAGGCAGAACTGGCAGCGAACTAAACGCCTCATCATTGGGCAGTGCCATTGGCATAAGCGCGCCGACAGTCAGGAAGTGGTTCAGCATACTGCAAACCTCCTACATCGCCTATCCACTTTATCCATACTACGCCAATATAGGTAAACGGCTGACTAAAATGCCTAAAGTGTACTTCTACGATACCGGATTGTTATGTTATCTTCTTAAGATCGAGACAACGCAACAGCTTGCAGTACACCCACTCAGAGGAGCAATTTTTGAGAATATGGTGATTACTGAAATGTTAAAAGAACGATTCAATAACGCAAAACGTTCCAATTTGACATTTTATCGTGAAAACGCCGGTCGTGAGGTTGATGTGATCCAAGAAAACGGTTTGTCGCTATCTCTGACAGAGATTAAATCATCATCGACATTCAGCAAAGATTTCATGCGCAACATCAAATATCTCATGGGCATATTCGGCGACAGAATATCAACGGCAAAGGTCGTATATGACGGCGACTTCATACCTCCCGACGTTTATAACTTCCGTCAGCTGTGGTAAATAACAACAGTCATTACAA
>JAGBDG010000307.1 GCA_017937625.1 Muribaculaceae bacterium
AACTTCAAAGATTTCTCTTGCCAATTCTATATGGATCAACAAGGACTTCCCGGTTTATGAGAGTTTCATTTCAGATAATCAGGAAGCATACGGCGCGGAGATATTCAACGAAGAGCTCTGGACAGAAAATACGCGGCAGGCTATCAACGCCTGGGCGTCGGACAAGACTAACGGTCTGATTCCCGGAGTTCTGAATAAGCCTCTTGATCCGCGTACGATGATTTTCCTGATGAACGCCCTGTATTTCAAGGGCAAATGGGGAAAAACATTCGACAAGTCGCTGACAGCGCAAGGCGATTTCCACAATGCCGACGGGACTGTCAGCCATCCGATGATGATGAACGGTCGTGACTATTCCTATTTCGCATGCTACGACGACGAGGGCGCCTCATGGCTGAACATAAGCTTCGGCAACGGCGCATACGAGCTTATGGTGATACTTCCCGATGAAGGTGTGTCGCTTAAGGACTATCTTGCGGGAGTCACCAAAGAGGAATTCTTTGTAATGTACGACAACAATATATGGAAGTCTTATGACGGCGACCTTGTTTTTCCTATATTTGAAATAAACAGCGAATTCTATCTCGACGACATTATGAAAGAACTCGGTATCAAGAAAGCTTTCTCAACGCAGAACGCCGATTTTTCGCTGATTTCGCAAGAGAAGACCGCTATCTCAAAAATCAAACAGGATGCGAGAATTATTTTTGACGAAGAAGGAGCAGAATTATCATCGACTGTAGATATGTCGGGTTGGGCATCCATGCCGCTTCCTCTTCCGGTAGTAGACCTTAAGATTGACCGTCCGTTCGCATTCATGCTCCGCGAGAATTCCTTCAGGTCGATTCTGTTCATGGGCTGCGTGAATAAGCTCTGAGGCTTAGCCTCTCTGTCGATTTTTAGATTACTCCCGGCGCCGGCACAAGCGCCGGGAGCTTGATTATATTTATCCGCCGACGGGTTAAATGATTGAAAAAGATTGAAAAAATGCGGGAGGAATAAGCGGGGAGTCAGCTTTTTTTATTACTTTTGTTTTCCTGAATATATTCCAAACAGCAATAAGCCAATGACTCAAGCGAAACAAGGTCTGCTTTCAAGACTGCTCAACGGCTCAACCGACAACATATTTGTCCAGCTTTTCCGCTATACATTTGTAGGCGGCGCGGCTTTTGTTGCCGATTTCGGCTCTCTGTGGGTCCTGACAGACTTCGCGGGTCTCCATTATCAGCTTTCGGCAGCCATAGCTTTTGTTATCGGTCTGACGCTCAACTATGTGCTCAGCACCCGCTGGGTTTTCGACTCAGCGGCAGACGCCTATAAGACACGCTCGGTAAAAGTCCTTCAATTTGTTCTTTACGCCGTGATCGGCGTCGTAGGTCTTGCTCTCAACGCCGCGATAATGTGGGTCTTCACCGGGCTGCTCGCTGTTCACTATCTTGCATCAAAACTCATATCTACAGTCATAGTGTTCGTCTGGAACTTCCTTGCGCGCCGCGTGCTTATGAAAAAGACAGCGGAGCAGGAATTATCGAAAATGGACGCCAGGACTCAATAACGACTAAAACGCAGCCATCATGACCGACAAGAAAAAGACAGCAGTAATTGCCGGCGCCGGACCCGCCGGACTGACCGCCGCCAAAGAACTGACCCGTCGTTCCGGCATACATCCGATAGTATTCGAGGTGTCCGATGAAATCGGAGGCATCTCCAAGACAGTAAACCATAACGGCAACCGCATAGACATCGGCGGACACCGCTTTTTCAGCAAAAGCAAGCGCGTGATGGACTGGTGGACGGAAACGATGCCTCTGCAGACAGCACCGGCGCTCGACGAGATTCTTCTCGGGGAGCGCATGACCTCCGACATTACTGCCGGCGCCGCCGACCGCAGCGCCGACCCCGAGGCAACCGACCGCGTGATGCTCGGACGCCGCAGGGTGAGCCGCATCTACTATCTGCGCCGCTTTTTCGACTATCCCATATCCCTGAGCTGGCAGACGCTGTCGAACATGGGACTGGGGCGCACGTTCGCCGCAGGCATGGGCTATGTCGCATCGATGATCCACAAACGTCCCGAAAAATCGCTCGAGGACTTCTACATCAACCGCTTCGGCAAAAAGCTGTACTCCATGTTCTTCGAGGACTATACCGAGAAGGTGTGGGGTCTGCATCCGTCGCGCCTCGGCGCCGACTGGGGCTCGCAGCGCGTCAAGGGGCTCTCGATAATCGCCATCCTCAAAGACATGTTCAGCAAGAAGTTCGGCAAGCATGACTCCTCCAAAGTAGAGACGTCGCTTATCGAGGAGTTCATCTATCCGAAGCTCGGTCCCGGACAGCTGTGGGAGACAGTTGCCGCCGACATGGTGAAAGAGGGCGGCGAGCTGCGAATGAGCTCGGCTGTCAAGGCAGTCAATGTCTCGGACGGTCGTGTCGTCTCGGTAACCGTCAGGGACGAGAAGAGCGGCGAGGAAAAGGAAGTCGCCTGCGACTACTTCATATCCTCCATGCCCGTCAAGGAGCTGATCGCCTCGCTGCGCGGCATAGACGTCCCCGCCGAGGTGGCTAAGGCAGCGTCCGAACTGCCGTACCGCGACTTCATGACGGTAGGTCTGCTCGTCGACAAACTCAAAATCAAGAACGAGACAGCCCTGCGCACATACGAAAACCGTGTGCCGGACACATGGATCTACGTGCAGGAGCGCGACGTGAAGCTCGGCAGAATACAGGTGTTCAACAACTGGTCGCCGTATATGGTGAGCGACTACAAGAACAAAATGTGGATAGGTCTGGAGTATTTCTGCTTCGAGGGCGACGACATGTGGAACATGCCCGACAAGGAATTCATCGACCTTGCCGTCAAAGAGCTCGTGCACATCGGGGTAATCGAGAGCGCCGCCGACGTAGAGGACTCGGTCCGCATCCGCATAAAGAAGGCATATCCCGCCTATCACGGTGCGTACTATCAGCTCGACAAAATCAAGAAATTCCTCGACACCATCGACAACCTCTATTGCGTGGGGCGCAACGGACAGCACCGCTACAACAACATGGACCACTCGATGCTCACGGCTATGGAGACTGTCGACCACATCCTCAGTCCCGCAGCCGACAAGTCGGCGATATGGAACGTGAACACCGAAACCGACTACCATGAAGGCAAAAAAGCTTGATTTCAGAACTCTATACATCATCTCCGCCGTGGAGATGATTGTTTTTTTCATCCTGATTACCCTGCGGGGCACCGAGGCAGGCGATACCGTGACATATTTCACGGCATGGGACACCCTGCTGACCGGCATTCCCGACAGCCTGCGCACACCGCTTTACCCCGTATTCGTCGGCTCGCTGCGTGCCGTGTTCGGCGCCACCGCCGGCAAGATTGTCGTCTGTCTTATCCAGTGCGCGCTGTTCCTATGCTCGATCCGCTGGTTCGCCAAGCTCGCCGAAGCGCTTACGGGCAACCGTACGGTGACATTCTGGGCGACAGCCGTCTATGCCGTCTACCCCGGACCGCTGACGCTCAACTGCATGCTTCTGACCGAGTCGCTGGCGCTGAGCGGCACGACCGGTCTGCTGTGGCTGACGTACAAGGCTTTCACGCAAAACGACACAAAAGCAGCCGTCGGCGCCGCCGTTGTGACATGCGCGCTTGTGCTGCTGCGTCCCGCCCTCATCTTTATCCCGCTGCTTTTCGGTCTGTTCTGGCTCATAGCACTGATTGCCCGTAAATCTACGCTCAGGACAGCTGCGATATCTCTTTCCGGCTGTGTTGTCGCGCTTGCCATTCTTGGAGGCTATTGTCTTGCCATGAAGTCGACCTATGGCATCAGCTCGCCCTCGAGCGTCTCGGCAATCAACAACTACTTCACAATCCGCGAGGCGGGAATCATAGATTCGCGGCAGATCGGCAACCCCCGTATGCGTCAGACCGTCGATTCTATCCTCGCCGTTCGTCCGCTTCCAGGCACTCTGGGGAATACGTGGGCGGAAGTCGACGCCATAAGCGCAACTGCGAGTCCGGCAGAAATGGCGGAATTCACTACCGGCTCGATTTCGGCTCATCCGGTGGAGACGGTGCGCTACCTTATGACCGTCCGTCTGCCGGAAGCTGTCGGCGACGACGCTGTCTACGGCGGTTCGGTCCTCGCTCCGGTGCGAGCTCTGACAAAGCTCATAGGCGTCAATATCGGCGGCACGCTCGCGCTGCTGCTCGTTTTCGTGGTAATTCTGTTGCGTAACCGATCGTTCGAACTGGTCAAGTGGCTCGTCGCCGCTTTGTTCGCCGCCACTGTCGCCACCGCCGTGCTTGGCGCCCAGGGTGAATGGCAGAGACTCATCGTCCCGGCATATCCGGCTCTGCTTGTCATGGCATCATGCACGCTTATGCACGCTGCAAAAGTGATTTATGCAAAATAAAGAGCGCAAGGTTTCGCGAGGCGAGAATTATTTACTAATTTTGCACTTTGAATCTCTATAAGTATAGAATAACGATGTCGCAAACAAAGAAAATCCGCAGCGCACTTATCTCGGTCTTCCACAAGGACCATCTCGAACCTATTATTACCCAACTCCATAACGCAGGTGTCCGTCTGATATCGACAGGAGGAACACGTTCTTTCATCGAAGGACTCGGCTACCCCTGCACAGCGGTAGAGGACCTCACGGGCTATCCGTCGATTCTCGGCGGTCGCGTGAAGACCCTCCATCCCAAAATCTTCGGCGGCATTCTCGCCCGCCGCGACAACGAGAGCGACTCGCAGCAGTCCGCCCAGTATGAAATCGACCCCATCGATCTCGTCATCGTAGACCTTTATCCTTTCGAAGATACCGTAGCGTCGGGCGCATCCGAAGCCGATATCATCGAGAAAATCGACATAGGCGGCATATCGCTCATCCGCGCAGCCGCCAAGAACTTCGCCGACGTGGCAATCGTCGCATCCAAGCGCCAGTATCCCATCCTCGCCGGCATCCTCGACGCTCACGGCGCCGAGACAACCCTCGAGGAACGCCGTCTGCTCGCACGCGAGGCTTTCGCTGTCTCGTCGGGCTACGACACGGCTATCTACAACTGGTTCGCGTCGACCACGCCGCTTGAGGACAGCCCTCTGTCGGCACTCCGCGTAGCCGTCGACGGCGCCATGCCTCTCCGCTACGGCGAGAACCCCCACCAGGCAGCTTCCTACTTCGGAGACTTCGACAAGCTCTTCGACAAGCTCCACGGCAAGGAAATCAGCTACAACAATCTGCTCGACATCGACGCGGCATGTTCGCTCATCGACGAGTTCGACACCACGACAGTGGCAATCCTCAAGCACAACAACGCATGCGGCTGCGCAAGCCGCGGCACCGTGGCAGAGGCGTGGGCTGCGGCTCTCGCCGGCGACCCCGTGTCGGCTTTCGGCGGCATCATCATCTGCAACCGCCGCATCGAGGCTGAGACCGCCGCTGAAATCGGCAAGATTTTCTTCGAGGTCATCATCGCTCCCGAGTACAGCGACGACGCCCTGACTATCCTCGAGCAGAAGAAAAACCGCATAATCCTGCGCCGCAAGGCTGCCGCTCCCGCCGGCAAGCG
>JAGBDG010000308.1 GCA_017937625.1 Muribaculaceae bacterium
CGGATAGCTTTGTGAATGTCGAGGACGTTGAGACGGGGAGTGCCGTCGGTGTCGCGGTAGCCGCCGCGCGACTTGTAGTGCTGGTCGCCGCCGGAGCAGAAAGCCTTGTCGCCGGCGCCTGTGAGAACGACGACGCGCACCTTGGGATTGTCGCGGCAGTAGTCGAGGGCGTCGAGGATTTCCTTGTTGGTCAGCGGACGAAAGGCGTTGTAGACCTCGGGGCGGTTGATTGTTATGCGGGCAATTCCTTCGTAGAAGTCGAAGAGGATGTCGGTGTACTGTTTGATGGGAGTCCACACGCGTGGTGTGTCGCACGATTGCGAAGGTGTCATATCAGATTCTTATTATTGTTTATGTCGGTGATTATGCGAAGGATAGCCTTGCCGGGATAATCCATGAACTCTGCTATTGTCGAGTCAGTGGCTTCGGAACATTCGAAATAGGCGAAACCGTATGCTTCGGCAAGCTGACGCAGCGGGAAGCGTGGCGGCATGGCAAAGTACTGTTCGAGCTCGTCGAGCTCGCGGGTCGTGGGGATATTTCTGAAAATATCGCCGCCACGGTTGTCTATTACCGCCATCCTGAAAGTCGGAGGTATCCCGTCGACGGCGAGAGCGCCAATGTCGTATGCCGCCGACATGTCGCCGCTGACGAAGAGGGTAGGGCGGCGCGAGACCATAGCCGAGCCGACAGCCGTCGATGTGCAGCCGTCGATACCGCTGACGCCGCGGTTGCATTCCACAGTGACATCGGGCTGCAGGCGCAGATGCTGGGCATAGCGTATCGCCGAGCCGTTGCCGATGTGCAGGTCTCCGGCTGGGAAACGGTCAACGAGCGCCTGGAGTATGTCGATGACAGGAGCTTTGACTTCCGGTATCCGCTCGATGAAACTCTCCCACGAGCGGCGGTATTCAGAATCGGCGATACCGTCGAGAAATTCGGCGAACGCAGCCACATTGGAGGGGATATTGGCGTCGATGCGTCCGAAAGTGGCAACTTCGCCGTCCTCGGGAGTGCACGAAATGAAGAATTTCACCTGAGGCGCGACGGTGCGGAGCCACTGCTTGAAGCGTCCGGATACGAAATCGCCTCCTATGATGCCCACGACATCCGGAACTGGCGCGTCTTTCATGTCGCGGTCGAACTCGGCGGGGCGCATGGCTCCGGGTATGTTTGTCTGAACCTCGGCAACCACCACGGCGTTGCCGCCGAGCGCGAGGCGCGAGAGACGACTGCGCTCCGCTTCGCTCAACCTTACGCCGCCCGCGACAATGAGTGTGCGCGGATGATGGGGTAAACCGAGAGCGGCGAATGCCGAAGTATCGGACGCAAGCGACGGAGTCGGGAACGTACGGCAGATGTGGCACGGCGTTCGCGACGTGAAATTTATGATGGGCGAGTCTATCTGTACGTTGATGTGTACGGGACCATGAATGATGCCCGTGGCGGCGGCAAGGGCGCGCCCGATGTCGTCTGTCGCCTTGTCAAGCGTCTTGCGCGTTCCGTCGTCGGGCGGTAGGTCGACCGAACAACGCACCACGGCGTCGAGGCATCCAGCCTGGCGAATGGTCTGCCCCTCGCGCTGTCCGAGCCAGCGGCGCGGACGGTCGGCGCTTACGGCTATGAGCGGCACGCGGCGATAATATGCCTCGGAGAGGGCGGGAGCATAGTTGAGAGGCGCGGAGCCGGATGTGCAGACGAGCGCGACAGGTTGGTCAGTGGCGAGTGCCATTCCCAGGCCGACGAATGCCGCCGTGCGTTCGTCGACGACGGGATGAAGCGTGAACAGACCGCTGCGGCCGAAAGCGACAGTAAGGGGTGCGCACCGCGTGCCTGACGATACGACGATATCGCGCACTCCGGCGTCATGCAGGAGCGAGGCAAGGATATGTACGGTCGGTTTGTCGATACTTTCCATTCGGTAGAAATAGTTGCCGGATTTGTCTTTCGGCTTAACAAAATTAGGCGTTTTTTGTTAATAATGCAAAGATTCTCCATTATGCGATTGACGAAAACCATAGCCTGTGTACTTTTAGGAATGTCCGCGGC